>JACPNY010000044.1 GCA_016185255.1 Pseudomonadota bacterium | reverse complement strand
CATACGCAACGTCTCAGAAGGAAGAGGAGAAGAAATCATCAGGGGTTTATTTCCTAAGCTTGCTTTTAAGGCTTAACTTACCCTAATTTAGGGGTGATATTCTAGTGGAAAAGAAAGACAGGTCATGGCAGACGTCATCATTATAGGAAACGGGGTCACAGGAGGAACGCTTGCTTGTGCTCTTGCTCAAACGGGACTTAAAGTTGTTGTGGTAGATCAACAAGACCCTCAGCGCCCTCTTCCTTCCGATGGAAGGTCTTTTGCTCTTTCCCGCAGCTCTCATACTCTCTTCTCAACTTTAGGCATTTGGCAAGACTTACATGAGGTAACTCCCATCACAACCATTCATACATCTGATGGTGTTCTCCCTCAGTGGGTGGATTACACTGAAGACGATGTAAAGGGAGGTCCTTTGGGTTACGTGGTGGACAGCTCTCTTTTAAAATCTAAAGTTCTAGAGCATGTTTTGTCATATCAGAACATCACACTCCATGCCCCAACATCAGTTGTGCGCTTAGAAAGAACATCTTACCATTCACTTGTAGAAACAAGTCAAGGGATGCTTCTCAGAGCTCCCCTCTGTATCGCAAGCGATGGGCGCTCTTCAACCATAAGGGAGTGGGCTAACATCCCCCTTATCAAGTGGGATTATGACCAAACGGCGATTGTCTGTAACATGGCTCATACCCTTCCCCATAACAATCAAGCGTTTGAACATTTTCTTCCCTCAGGACCTCTGGCTTTTATTCCTCGTCCTGGAAACACCTCAGGCTTGGTATGGTCAATTAAGAAGGACAAGGCGCCTTGTCTTCTCTCCCTTTCTCCAGAAGATTTTGCCCAGGAAGTCCAAGCTCTCTTCGGATCTTCTTTGGGAGAATTGACTCTCACAAGTGAACGGTTGAGCTATCCTTTAAGTGTATGTTTACCAAAACGATTTATAGACACACGTCTCGCTCTTCTAGGGGACGCGGCCCACACCTTCCACCCTGTAGCAGGGCAAGGCCTTAATGTAGGGTTACGAGATGTAGCTACCCTTGCAGAGCTTATCATTGAGGCCACCTCCCTAGGTCTTGACCTTGGATCATCCCACATGCTGGAACGTTACCACAAGAGACGACGGACAGACGTTCTCTCCATGACCTTTTTAACGGATGGTCTTATTCGCGCTTTTTCAACCCAGAGCCGCTTCATGGCACGGACGCGCTCTTTTGGTTTTGGAGCCGTTAAGACTATCACTCCCTTGAAGAAGTTTATGATCCATAAAACACCTAAAAGCATACAGACAAAAAGCCCAAAAGGCGCTAACCATAAAAAGAACGTATGGCTCGCAAAGGGCGGTCTAAAAAGGATTTCATCCCCATAAAGAACACGTAATTGTTCCCGAATTGTTTCTTCAGACGCTCCCTTTTGTAAGCGCTCTAAAATAAAAGTTTTGAGCGTTTCTGATTCGGGCGTCTCTGAATCCACGATAGATTGACCTAAACACACAGGACACCGTACTTCTTGGGCTAGAGCATAGGCTTTTTGATGAAGTGAATCAGCCTGTATATCCATCGTCATTGTGAGGAGCGTGAGCGACGAAGCAACCCAGTTTTTTATTTTTGCTCCTGCGTTGCTTCGCCCCGCTTTTGCGGAGCTCGCAATGACACTTTTTCGAGCAAAAGAAACCACTGCTCCCAAAACCATCAACGCTCCCCCTACCCAAATCCAAGGAGCAAGAGGAATGAACGAGGCACGGACAAGCCACTTTCCCTCTCCTTGATAAGGACCTAGGGTCACATAGAGATCTCGCAGACCACTCGTCCCAATAGCCGTTTCACTTAGCAAAGAGTTCTGAGGTTGATAGAGTCTTTTCTCAGGAGTTAAAACGCCTCCTGGATAGCTCAGCGTTGCCTTTTCATAAAGATACGTTGATCCTTTTCCTTGGCTCACCTCTTGAAGGGTTAAAGGAATCCCTCCCACGTGCAGGCTTTCTTGAACACCTAAAACCTTTGTTTCATCCATCCGGAAGCCTCCTCCTCCACTCACCCCTAAAAGAGAAACAGCGACCCCCATGTGAGCCAGGAACGCCCCTACAGCCAAACGTCTTTTGAGAAAAGCCGCAAGAGTTCCACTCATCACCCATATTCCCATACCAAGCCCCAGAAGAGTCAAAAGAGAGGCGGGATACAGGAAATAGAGAATTAAAGTCGTCCCTCCCAAGGTTGCCGTTAAGGGCACTATAAGAAGCGGCAGCAACGGCTCCTTTTTTTCCCTTAGCATGGATCCAACAGGGATTAAGAGAAACAGAGGAAACATCAGCGGAATCAATGTTCGTTCAAAATAAGGTGCTCCAATGGAAAGAGTCCCTTCACGCCACAAAGGGTAAACTGTTCCGAGGATAAGCGTAGCAAGACCAACAACAAGAAAAAGAGAATTTAGTAAAAGAGCCCCTTCTCGAGAGAACAAAGATACAGGTGCACTGGCAAGTCGAGGAGCTCTCCACGCCCACATAAAAAAGGCAACTCCCATAATCCCTCCGATTAAACCCAGCATAAAAAGCCCTCTCTCCGGATCATCCGCAAAGGAATGAACAGACGTCATAAGTCCTGAGCGTACTAAAAATGTACCAAAAAGACTGAGTCCAAAGGTCAAAAGACTTAAAAAAAGACTCCAGCGATAGAGTTTCCCTATAAGAAGAGTGTGAAGAAGGGCTGTCCCCGAAAGCCAAGGCATAAGAGAAACATTTTCAACAGGATCCCAAAACCACCATCCTCCCCACCCTAATTCATAATAAGCCCACCAACTTCCCAGAGTAACTCCAGCCGTCAAGGCTCCCCAAGCAAACAAGGACCACGAACGAACAAGAACAGTCCACGTTTTCTCCTCTTCTTTCCCCCATAGGGCAGCTAATGCCAAGGAAAAAGGAGCTGAAAAACCCACATATCCCAGATAAAGGAGGGGGGGATGAACCAGTAATCCTCTATCTTGAAGGAGCGGATTTAAGGATTGCCCTTCGGAAAGTAAAAAAGGAAGAGCCGTAAACGGATTTGAGGTCATCCATAAAAACGTCAAAAACAAAACACTTAAAAATCCTTGAAAAACAAGGGCTCGCGCCCTCAACAAAGAGGCAGGAAGACAAGCCGCAAATGCCACTCCCACGCCAGATAAAATCAACACAAAAAGAAGAAGTGATCCTTCATGATTCCCCCAGGTAGCCGCCAGCCGATAATACCATGGCAATTGCGTGTGATCATGCAACATAACAATAAGAAGAGAAAAGTCGCACAAGAAGAAGGCCGTCATAAGAATCAGAAAAGCAGCCCCTATACATCCCCCTTGTATAACGGCAGACACGCGCCCAAGGGCGAGCCATTTGCATCCATTTTTTAAACCCCAAGAAGACGCCAACACCTGCACACACCCAAATCCGAAGGCGAGTACTAAAAAGAGGTTGCCAAGTTCACTGAGCATCACTCTCTCTTCAACCGATCCGCCACCTCTTTTGGCATATAGGTTTCATCATGTTTTGCAAGGACGATCTCAGCACGAAAAAAGGTGGGATCTTGAAGATAGCCTTCTGCCACAATGCCTTGTCCTTCCCGGAAAAGATCTGGCAGAAGGCCATCATACATCACCTCAAGGTTATTTTTTTGATCCGTAATGGAAAATCGCACAATCTCTCCATCACGCACAACAGAACGAGGCTTCACAAGGCCTCCAACACGAATGCGTTGTTCTCGATGAATATATTTTTGCTGCAGCTCGGACGGCGTGTAAAAAAACACAAGGTTGTCTCGAAGACTTGTGAGGATGAAGAAGGTCGCCAAACCAAGCGCCGAAAAAGCTCCTAAAATTACCAAAAGCCGCTGACATTTAGGTTTCATGTCCCCCGTTTCCACTGAAACACCACCCATCCTAAAAGACCCACGAGACCCAACGCGCTCAGACCATAGGCCCCTAAAATATAAACCAGATGAGAAGTGGACAGGGTCATGATTTTGTGCCTTTGGCCATCCACCCCCGAGTATCATCCCCGCGAAGGCGAGGGTCCAAGAAAAGGCTCGGCTGGATCCCCGCCTTCGCGGGGATGACAAGAGGAGTGACGGGAATAATATTGGGGTCGGCCTCTCTATAGCGCTTCCCCTTCCTGCTCCTTAACTCCGTCTGTACTCTTAAAATAAGGACACTTACAAAATAAAAGAAGTAAGCTGCTGCCATCACTACAAGAGGCGTAAGCATGGTGGAATGAAGGGAGGGCGCTCCAAGCTTTGTCACACTTGCGGGCTGATGAAGTGTATTCCACCATTCAACCGAGCCCTTAACGATGGGAAGATTAAAAACTCCCACAAGGGCGAGATAGGAAGCCACTCGTCTAGAATAGGCCTTATAAAGAAACCAATAGAGAGCATAAAGAAGTAAAAGCATAGAGACAGAGGTCAATCGCGCATCCCACTCCCAAAAGGTTCCCCACATGGGTTTACCCCACAGTGACCCTGTGAGGAGACTTAAACTCGTAAAAACAATCCCAATAGGTGTCGCACTTATGGCTAAAATCTCTGCCAAAGGATGACGCCAAATAAGCGCAAAAAAGCTCATTAACGCTAAAAAAGCATAAACCATAAGGGCCATCCATGAAGCGGGCACGTGCACATACATAATGCGTACAGCCTCTCCTTGCTGATAATCAGCAGGTGAAGCCACGAGACTCAGATAAAGACCCATCGCAAACAAAAGCGCTGTGAGCGTAAACGTTATGGGCAAAACGACCGTTGATACGTTGAGAAAAGTACGAGGGCGCGCTAAGACATGCCAAGACAGAAGGATATCTCTAAAAACAGAGAACGACAGCCTCCTTTTGCCCTCTTGCGTTTCTTTGAAGCCATATTGTACCTGCATGAACTTTTTTTCCGTTGTTTTTTTACTCTCCCGCGGGTTGTCTCTTCTGGCCCATCGGGTAATTCTTACAAAGAAATATAACTGAAACCCTCTCTCTTGCAAACGGTAATCACGGCCTTCTCATCTATAAAACAGCCGAGCTCACGCAGGAGGAGGAATTTTGAGTATGTTATAGAACTTCTCCTCATTTTAAAGTACACTCCTTATAAGAGAATTAAAAAAACAGGGGATATCTGTTGAGTCGAGAACATTTTGAGCAAATGCTGGACTATTACCAGCAAGAGATGATGTACTTACGTCGAGCAGGAGCAAAGTTTGTCGCTCAATATCCAAAAATTGCCCAAAATTTGAATCTATCTGCCACGGGCTCATCGGATCCTCATGTTCAGAGACTTTTAGAATCTTTTGCTTTTCTTACGGGACGCCTGCAAAAAGAACTGGACAACCGCTACATCCAATTTACAAACACCCTTTTAGGTGTTCTTTACCCTCAATTTACCTCACCCTTTCCCTCAGCTGCCATTGCCTCATTTAGGCTTTCTCCCCACCTTGGCAAAGCGACTGCTGGGTATACGGTTCCACGGGGAACTCCTCTCTTCACGGAAGCTCAAGAAAAGAAAACATGTCGTTTTCAAACCACCTATCCTGTAGAGCTGTGGCCTTTTGAGGTCTCTGAAGCACACGTCATGAGTGTGGATCAAAGCCCTATTTCTCCTCTTCTTCTCAAAACCCAGTGGGTGTTGAAACTTCGAGTTCAACGGTATGACGGCACTCTCAGCGAACTTACCCCTTCTCGTTTGAGGTTTTTTCTCTCTGGAGATTCACTCACAACTCAATCTCTTTATGACAGTATCTTAGGGTACCTCCCCAACGAGCCAACACCTGTATTTATCAAGGCAGATACAGCCGAATCTCCTCTCCAACTTCCCTCAGGCTCTCTTGTTCCGGTCGGATTTCAACCAGAAGAATCCTTAATCCCTTATCCTCATAAAGCTCTTGACGCCTATCGACTTCTCCATGAATATTTTGTTTTTCCAGATAAGTTTAAGTTTTTGGATATTCAGAATTTTTCAACGATTGGCGCAAAACAATACATTGATATTTATATTCCCCTGGCCGATCTCACCCGAACCGAGAGTCTTCGCATAAGTAAGACTAACTTCCTTCTCGGGTGCACCCCCATTATTAATCTTTTCCCTAAAATTAGTGAGCCTGTTGATTTGAATTATCAATCCGTCTCCTATCGTCTTGTAGGAGATCAGCGCAATGAGGATACCACCGAAATTCACAGCATTTTAAAAGTTGTTGCGGCCACAGGCGGAGGGAAAGACGCTGAGGTTTTTGCTCCTTACTTTTCTTATGACTATGATATAGAGGCCAAAGACAATGGACTTTTTTGGCATGCCACAAGATCTCCTTCTGAAAGTCCGGACATTCCCGGAACAGAAGTTTATCTGTCCTTTGTTGACTATAATTTTACTCCCCAAGAGCCCAGCAATCAGACCGTATACGCTTATACCTTATGCACTAATAGAGACTTAGCCTCCTACATCCCAGCAGGAGAAACCCTTCAAGTCGATGGGGTGATTCCCTCGACAATCATTACATGCCTAGAGCAACCCACACCAGAAATCTCCCCGTCTTTAGACGGAGACTCCCAATGGCGGTTGATTTCACAACTTTCCTTAAATTACCTAAGCTTAAGCGGTACTGAAAAAGCAATTCTAGCCTTAAAGGAACTTTTACAGCTTTACTCAGGATTTAACAAAAATAAATCTCATCCCGAGATCACCGCCCTCCAGAACGTAAGCTATACCCCTGTAATGCGACGCAGAGGCAATGAAGCTTGGAGAGGCTTCATCCAAGGATTAAGCATTACCTTAACAATAGATGAGGTCCCCTTCGCTGGACAAGGGGGGTATATGCTTGCCTCGGTTCTCAACGAATTTTTCAGCCTTTATGTCTCACTAAGCTCTTTTACAGAGCTCACTCTTATTAGCACTCATAGTGATGGAATTTGGAAACGATGGCCCGCACAAATCGGAAGTCAGCCCCTACTGTAAAAGATGTTCTTTTAAAAGAGCCCTATCGGTTTGAGTTTCATCAAGCCATTAAGCTTTTAGAATATCTACATCCAAAAGCGATTCCTTTTGGAGAAACGGTAAATCCCTCAGAAGAAGTTGTAAGCGTCAAATCGCGCATTTATTTTGAATCTCTGTCGAGTGACATTTACTCCCTTCAAAATGTACCCCTGTCGTCGGCCTCTCCTCCCTACGACCCTCCCATTCTCAATGTAAATTTTATGGGACTCGCAGGAATTCAGGGTCCCCTTCCCTTTCCTTACACGGAAATGATCATCCAACGTGTGCGAAGTGGAGATACCAGTCTCAAAGATTTTCTTGATATCTTTAATCATCGCCTCATTTCAATTCTCCATCGCATTCGCAAACAATATTTAATTTGCCTCAATTCGTATTCCCCTGAAAAAACAGAAATTGCTCAAGGATTAAAATCTCTTTTAGGGATAGGCCAACCGGCTCTTCAAAATCGTCTTCATTTTCCTGATCGCAGTCTTTTGGATTATGCCGGACTCTATTGGGCACGCCCCCGTTCAGCCGAAGGATTGGAGCGCATTATAGGAAGCTATTTCAATATTCCCATTCGATTAGATAAGTGTGTTGGTCGTTGGCATTTTCTTGCCTCAGATCAAACAACAAAACTAAGCAAACAAGGACAATGGCAAGCGTTAGGACAAGGGGCTGTCTTAGGAACACGCGCGTGGGATCAAGTAACCCACTTTTCTATTCATCTTGGCCCCCTCACCGTGGATCAACTTGATGTTTTTCTCCCAAATGGACAGGGATTTCCTCGCTTAAAAGACCTCACCCAACTTTATGCAGACCCTTCCTTAGATTTTAGTGTGACTTACCAAGTTGAAAAACCACCCTCAACTCAGCTCGCACAAAAAAGCTATTTGGGATGGAGATGCTGGCTTGGTGAATCCCTTGTGTCAGGAGATAATGTTAAGGTCGGTGTAAACAACCCCTCAGTCAAAAACTAACTTGATTTTTCCTAAAACAATGCCTACCTTTATTATGAATACACAACTATAGGTTTGACCGTATCATGAAGCTCATCTCTCGATAGCCCTGTTTCAAGGGCATGATCTTTAAAGCCAGCCCCTGGTTTTGAAGCTTTTTCTTTAAAAGCCCTATAGTCGAGAGATTTTTATGACCCATCAACCTATTCACCTCCAAAACATTGGCGTGTCTTTTCCTCAAAAGGTTTGCTTTGAAGGATTAACCGTGCAAATTCAGAGCGGCAGTCGCATTGCACTTATTGGGCAAAATGGCAGTGGCAAATCAACTTTACTGAAACTATTACAAGGCCAGGTTGATCCAACCGAAGGCGGACTTAAAATTCCGACCGATGTAAGGTTTGGCTATGTTCCTCAAGTCATTGAAACGTTTGACTCCTTAAGTGGAGGACAAAGACTGAATAAAGCCCTTACACAAGCCTTATCCCTTGATCCAACCGTTCTTCTTCTGGATGAGCCAACCAATCACCTGGATTTAAGAAATCGCCGTTCCTTGATGCGCCTATTACAAAATTACCCAGGGACGTTAATCATTGCTTCTCATGATGTGGAGGTGCTGCGAAATTGTATTGATACCTTTTGGCGTATTGAGAACGGTACGGTTCATATTTTCTCAGGAAACTATGATGATTATATGCGAGAAATCAGCATTAAGAGAGCGTCCATTGAGCAAGATCTATCCCACCTTAATCAACAGAAAAAAGAGACTCACCAAGCGTTGATGAAGGAACAGACACGTGCAAGCAAAAGCCGATTGCGTGGTGAAAAACATATAGAACAAAGGAAATGGCCGACGATTGTTTCCGATGAAAAAGCACGACGCGCAGTAGAAACATCTGGTTATAAAAAAAAGGCCATAAGCGATAAAAAGCAAGGTCTAATCGAAAAATTATCTGATCTCCGGTTGCCAGAAATTATCAAGCCAAAATTCTCTCTTACCCCAGCTGCGTTTGGATCGAAGCCCCTTGTTTCTATCTCTGAAGGGACGTGTGGTTACAAGACTCCCCTTCTCAAAAATATTAGTCTATCTTTAGGATCACGAGGACGTCTTGCCCTTCTTGGGGCAAATGGTTCTGGAAAAACAACGCTTTTGAAAGCCATTTTTGGAGATTTCACGATTACACTATCGGGAAATTGGCATGTCCCAAAGCAAGAAGAGATTGGGTACCTCGACCAACATTATGGTACGCTTGATCCTCACAAGACAGTCTTGGAGACAATTCACGATTTAGTCTCAACCTGGCCCCATGCAGACATCAGAAGGCATCTCAATGATTTTTTGTTCCGTAAAAATGAAGAGGTAAATTCTCTTGTTTCAACACTATCGGGTGGTGAAAAAGCACGCCTTTCCTTAGCACAGATTGCAGCCAAAACGCCAAAACTCCTGATTCTTGATGAGATTACCAACAACTTGGATCTTGAAACACGCGCACATGTCATAGAAGTCTTACAAAACTATCCGGGAGCTATGATTGTCATTTCCCACGATGAGGATTTCTTAAAGGCCATCTTTATTGAGGAATTTTATGATATAACACATAAAACTATTCAGAGGCGGAGATCATAAGGATGAAAATGCTTGCTAAAGAAAAACTAGCTCTTCAAGTTATTGATACGTGGCTCAACTATCGCTCTCGCTTTAGCAATCTTCCAGGCTTTCAGGTGTGTATCAGGAAAAAAAATCAGGTTATTTTTAGTAAAGCTTATGGACATGCTAACCTCATTACGAAACAAAGGCTGACTACCAAAGATCTCTTTCATATTGCTTCCCATTCGAAGACCTTTACGAGTTGTGCTATTTTGCAGTTGAGTGAGCAAGGAAAACTTGCTCTTCACCAGCCTGCTCTTGATTATCTTCCTGAACTCAAGAATCACAAGGACAAGCGGTTTAAGCAGGTAACGATTCGTGACCTTTTGTCCAATCGTTCTGGGATCTTTCGGGATGGAGTAGATTCTGAGTTTTGGGAGCTTTACAAACCATTTCTTTCTCGAGAACAACTCATTCAGGAAGTATTGTCGTCAGATCTTATCTTTCCCCCAAATGAATGCTCCAAGTACTCCAATATCGGGTTTTCATTACTTGGACTTATCATTGAAAATATCCTGGGGATGCCTTACCAAAACGCCATGGACGCCTTGATTTTAAAAAAACTTAAAAAGACTCATATTTTGGCGGACTATTCAGACAAACAAAAGAGAGAGTTTACTGATGGGCATTCACGCCCTCTCCTAGAAAACAAACGTCTCCCTCTCAAACATGCCGCAGCCGTCGCTCTGGCTCCTGCCACAGGATTTTGCGCAAATGCAGAAGATACAAGTTTGTTTTTTGAGACATTATTGCTTGGAAAAGGTCTTTTGAAAAAAGAAACGCAAAAGGAACTTTTATCCCTCAATTGGCCTGTCAAAAACACGTCTAACGAGAGGTATGGACTCGGCCTTCAGTTTAACAAATTTTCTGATATGGAGCTTGTGGGACATAGCGGGGGGTATCCTGGGTTTGCAACCTATACAGCCCATTGTGTAGACACCGATTACGTTATTAGTTTTTTTCTTAACACGAATGAAAGGATCCCCCTGACAATCACACGCTCTCTTATTCAAATTCTCAATAAAATAAGCTCAGCTTTTACGGACGATGACGCAAAACAGGCTGTAATAGGAGGACCTTTGATGAACAAATGGGGAAGCCTTTTATGTGTGTTAACAAAGAAAAAGGGATTGTGTTTACCCTTAGAGGGTTGGCTCCCTTGCAATGAGGCTCTTCTTTTAACAAGCAAAAATGGGGAAGAGTTTTTATGCGACAACCAAAGCGGATATGATAATGTTGGAGAAACGATAAGGTTCAAGAAAGATAAAGATGGCCATATCCTCTCGGCAAAATGGGGCAGCGAGACCTTTCCTTTAGAAAAAACTTTTCTAACAAATTTCAAAAAAACCTTATTGCCCTCTAGGTAACAAAGGGAAGATGAAGCCGTAATCCGCCTCTTTAAATTAATGTTTCTCAATAGAAAGCTTTACGCTTCCCGACGCATTTGCTTCCACATGACAAAAACCACCAATGGGAAAAGTAAAGATAGGCATTGTATGTCCAAAGTCTGCGTTTGCAATAATTGGGATTGTCTTTAAAATCGGTTTCGCAGACAAGATGTACTCCAGCTTTTCATCTGTCATTCCAAAGCTAGTTTCAAAACGCCCTAAAACGATAGCTCGAACCTTTCCAAAGCCTGGGCTGTGAATCAAGGATTGCAGATTACGATCAAACTCATAGGCGTCAACGCTGCTTGAGTTGGAAACTTCTTCAAGAAACAAGATAGAATCACCAAGGGACGGCATATAAGGTGTCCCACACAACAGTCGCAACGTTCCCAGATTCCCACCAATAATCCTCCCTTCGGCTTGCCCTGGATTGATCACTTTATATCCAGGGTTTTGGTGAAAAACTCTTTTTTCTTGATCCAAATACCACGCATCATCGGACCATTCTTGTGAAGGCAGAAGGGAAATCGCATTCGATGCGAAAAAAATCCTTTTGAAATGCTCAAGGCTATACTCAAATCCTTTTTGCATCCCAAAGGAGCTAAAGTGCACTCCAGAATAGGTCACCAAACCCGTTTTATGAGTAATAGCACTTCCTAGAGCTGTAATGTCTGAAAATCCACAAAAGATTTTGGGATTTTGCTTTATCAACTCATAATCCATAAACTCCAACAATTGGTTCGAATTATACCCTCCAATAACGGCGAGGATGGCTTTAACATTCTTATCTGAAAATGCTTCATGTAAATCGGAAAGACGGGAGGCAATGGATGAAGAATACATCATGTCTTGCTCGTCTACATGCTGTCCAAAGGTAACATGCAGGCCAAGATTTTCTAAGGCTTTGATCGCTAATATTTTGTTTGTGCTGGAAATAACACCCATGCTGCGAGACGGGGCAATAACGCGAACTTCATCGCCGGGCTTTATTTTGTTTGGGAAAATGGTTTTCATGATAGCGAATCACATGTTTAAAGAATCATTATATAATAAGTTGACCTTATACATACCTCAAGGCCCTATGACAGTATGCATTAAGCCTTAATTCGCTATCAAGAAATGATATCAAGCAACAGATTGCCAAAAGGCGATATGTGCCCCCGTTGGATCTTGTATAATTATAAACCGTCCCATGCCTGGTACGTTTGTCACGGGCACTTTTACAGTCCCACCTAAACTTTTCGCCTTTTCAAGAGTTTTTTCCACATCTGCAACACAAATATAGCTCATCCAATGCGGTGGAATCTGGTTAGCCTGATCTTTTGGAGTTTGCATCATTCCACCCATGCCCTTATCTCCGGACATAAACATTGTATAAGTCTTGTCTCCCATATCATGCTCTTGGGTTGTCCACCCCAATAAAGCTGTGTAGAAGGCTTGAGCCTTTTTCGTATCTGACGTCATTAATTCATTCCAGCAAAATTCTCCGACTTGTGGTTGAGTGGCACTGCTCATATATTTTTCCCTCTCATTTATAATATCTTGTGCTTAATTGCTTATGTGACATATTTCCCTAAAATTTTAACTAAATCTTGTACGCTTTGCAAGCCTACATCATCCTATCTCGAGGTCTCGTGAGTCTCATTTGTTTCTGAACTTACTCAGATAAACAGTCTTGTAAGAACTCCCCGGCTATTGATAATCCTTGAGGATCAACATCATGCTCAACCCCAGGCAAAAGAATGAGCGTAACAGGCATTTTTAGCGCATCAAGTTGTTTATGCGATTCTCGTGCAAGAGAAACCGGGGCCTTTTTGTCTTCAATGCCATGAATAATGAGGATAGGGGGTTGAGAGAAGTTCATGGCTTCCGGATCATCCAAATAAGAGCCCGACATAGCGACAATTCCTGCACACGTAGGACGTCGAAGGCCAATATGAAGGGCGATTCTAGCCCCTTGAGAAAATCCCAGAAAAGCCATCTTCTCCGGAGGAAGATCATATGTTTTTAACAAATCATCTAAGTATCGATTCAAGGATGGTGTAAGATTTTTAATTTCTTTCAACAGTTGAGGTCGATTGTTTTTGGATGCACTCAACCATTGTTTTCCAGAAGGGATAGTTTTACAGTCTATAGGTCCATCCGGTGCAACGAAAAGCGTATCAGGAAGGAATTGTCCTAAGAGAGCCCCTAGAAATAAAAAATTTTCACCTATATCTCCATACCCATGAAAAAGAACAACAATTGAATCAGGCTTTTTACCTGAAGCCGGAGGGAGAGTGAGACTTGAAAAGGTAATATTTTTGCCTCTAATTCCATCAGACTTTCCCAAGGTTTCTAATTTACACATGCCAAGAAAAACAACAATAAAAGAGAAAAAAAGGGGTAGAAAAAACAGGCGTGAGTGAGACATTTTATATATCCTTTCTAAGTGAAGCTTTAAGCTTCTGAAATTATCTCATCTTAAGGGGCACAGTTTTTTTGTGCTATACTCATTGTTCTTAAAGTTGCCTTTTTTCGGGTGTCATCCCCTGCTGTGGCGGGGATCCAGAAAATGACGAGATTCCCACCACAGCAGGGAATGACATCGAGTGCTAAGTTTAATAAGGTATCTTCAAGTGCGAGGGGTATAGAGCTTTCAGATAAGCCTTTAAATTTCCCCTCCTCTCTCTAGACAAATGCTACAAAATGGTATGTTATACATAAAGTTATCATAAAATTTGAAAGGGCGAATCTATGGGGGCCTTGCGGGCGCGATCAGGACTGTTTTGTTTTTTATTAATGAGTTGTTTTACAATAAGCTCGTCTTCCCTGTGGGCTGTCAAAAAGGCCTCTATCATTATTTGCGCTGAAACAGGTAAGGTTCTCCATGAGAAGAATGCAGATGCCGTAACCCCTCCTGCCTCTCTCACAAAAATGATGACTCTTTATCTAACTTTTAAGGCCTTACAAGAAAAAAGACTCACCTTTGATCAAAAACTTCCCGTCTCAAAACGTGCATCTCTTGCCGCACCCTGCAAATTGTGGTTAAAGCCAGGGGCTATCATAACCGTTCGTGATGCCATTCTGGGTATGGTAACGAAATCAGCCAATGATGCATCGATTGCTGTGGCAGAAGAACTGGGCAAAGGATCAGAAGCCCAATTTACACAGATCATGACAGAGCAAGCTCGTCGTTTGGGAATGTCCAAAACTGTTTTTAGAAACTCTCATGGATTGCCAGAAAAACAACAAAGTACCACCACAGCACGTGATATGGCTATCTTGTCCTACCGTCTTTATAAAGATTTTCCTGAATACTTTAAATTTTTCAAAGAGCCAAAATTTGCCTATAAAGGGCACGTTCATCAAAATCATAACCGTCTCTTAGGAAAGATCCCAGGTTTAGATGGGATTAAAACCGGATTTATCAATGCGTCAGGCTTTAATTTAGCCGCTTCTGTTGTTCGGGACAACCGACGCATTATAGCTGTTGTTATGGGGGGAGAATCGGCTAAGGCACGGGATAAGGAAATGGTGAAGTTGCTGGATACGACTTACTCAAATCTTCGAGGAGAGAAGGGCGCTTCTAAAGGAAGCAATCATAAATCGACCGGTTTGTTAGCCCCTTCAAAAAAGAAGGCCTCTTCTCGTCACAAAACAAAAGGAAAAACCCTTACTGCTGTTCATCGGTCTCAACCTAAAGCAAAGCTCTTAAAAGCAAGAGCAAAGTATAAAGATATGGAGCATCTTTTGAATGATGTCGATCACCGAAAATCCTCCCCAAAAAAGAAAAAAACATTGTAAGAAAATTTTAGTTTTTTTCTGTACGCCCCCTATTCCTTCAGCGTTTTCTAAAACAGGATAAAGAATGCTCTACGCTTCTATAAACTCGACATTACTTTCTTCTCTTTCTTTGCTCTCGCTTGTTTAAAAACACTCAAACTACTTTGTTAACAGTGCCATAGCCGCTTACCTTTGCAATCATCTATGCCCCTGAGTGGGACAACGTATAACCTGTTGCCCCTTAAGGACGGGAGCAGCAGGCTTTAGTCGAAATTCTCCTTATAGAATCATCTTGATCACCATTGCCAAGGATATGGCATAAAACATGCCCATTTTCAGTCCCTTATACTTCTTCGTCGCAATGCTCATAATTGTTAAGACAATGATCCCCGGATAAGAAATTTCGAGTGCAGGAGAGAGAAAGGCCGCAATACCTCTAAAATCGAGCAAGGAAATAACAAATGAAACACTTGTTGTACCTAACAGGATGAAGGGAAATTTGTTACTTTCAATTCCCATGATAGAATAAATGTACCGGGCGTATATGTTGTTCAAAGCAACTGCTGTGGTCAAGCACGACAATGGCATAACAAAAGCTATAAACCACGTTCCCGTACTTCCCATGGTTTGTTTAGCAAGGGTTGGCAGATATAAAGCTGGGGACACATCGGATATCAAGTAAGCGTAATGAGAGCCAAGGTAAACAAATCCAAAATAAACAAGAGCAATAAGGCTTGCCCCAACGACGCTGGGCTTGATGGCAGCCTTAATGACTTCTTTCGGGCTCGCAGACTCTGGCAGTGATTTCTCGATTTGAGTGAATATTAGGGCTGAGAAAAAGAAAGCAGCAAACAAATCCATTGTCTGATAGCCCGTTAGAAATCCATTTGTAAGGGCAATATCTGCTCCGACATTTGTTGTGCTCTCCGGTGCGTTTAGAAATGCAATGAATATCAGAATAAGTAAAGCGGATAGCTTAACTGGGCTCAACCATTTACCAATAATCCGCAGCATTCTCCCATCTCTTAAAGACAGAAAAAAAGTCAATGCTGAAAACAGCATACTAAAAGCAAACAAGGAGAAATTTGGGAAAAGATCGTAGAGACTTCCATGGGCAACTGTAATGCATCGGGGAACAATCCCAAACGATCCCAATAAAGAGAGGGTAAAGAGCGGCAAAGCATACTGCATCACTCCACCTGCTTCTCCAAAGAAGGCCATATAACTTCCTTTGTAAAGTTTGACCACCATCAAACCCAAAAAGGGCAAGATAATGCCAGTTATGAAAAGTCCTAGGTACCCAAACAACCAATTATCGCCCGTCGTTTGACCAACTTGGATAGGAAATACTAAATTGCCTGAACCAAAGAACATGGCAAAAAGGGCAAATCCGTAAATAAAAATAAATTTATGCTGTTGCATCGTCGTCGCTCCAAATTTGTGGATTTAAAAAATAAAAATGAAATTTTAAGGGAGGAGATTTATAGGGCCGTGAAGGCCACATTTACGACGACAACGACAGAGAAAGCCGAGAGTTTTGAGGAAAAGCGAAGGAATTCACCTTTTGCATACTCAACAGGTGAGGAAATCAGGGGCTGTAATTTTAAAATAAAAATACGCATTCTAAAAATTTTTCCTTAATGTCCTATACAAATAGGAACACAGAATGATGATGGATGCAACTTCAACTTAAAAACAAAGCTTAAGCATTCACAAAAACGGGAAAAAAGCTAATAACTGCCACCTAAAAGTATAGGCTTTCTGCTGGCAGTTATTATTTATACAGGGAGGCCCTTACGAAGGACTTATTATTCTCCGCTCATAATTGAAATGACCTTACCTGCAGTAAGCGCTAGCAAGTCCTTACTTTGGAGATTAAAGACCGCATTCGGGGTACCTGCGGCAGCCCATACGCTGTCAAATTTCAATAAATCTTCATCAATAAAGATGTGATCAATGATTTTTTTGTGCCCCATAGGGGGGATTCCCCCTATGGCAAAATCAGTCACTTCCCGCGTAAAATCAGCATCAGCTTTCGTGATTTTTTCCCCCACATGGGATTCAATGACTTTCTCGTTCACACGGTTTGGACCTGATGCAAGTATTAACACCGGCTTGTTTGTCGATTTTGTTTTGAAGATCAGCGACTTAACAATTTGGGCTACATCACACCCAATCGTCATTGCAGCCTCCTTTGCTGTTCTTGTACTCTCAGAAAGCACAACAACTTTGCATTCGAGTCCCTGGCTAGCCAAAGCATCTTGGACGCTCTGAGCGCTTTTGGTTAATGTCTGAGTTTGATTCATGTCTTTCTCCTATACATTACGAATTAACGCTGCAATTTGCTTGCACTAACCTATTTTTTTCCTGATACGAAAGAATGAGGAAACCCACCACCCCAATCCCTAAAGTTATGGGGATGACGCTGATGCCATAGACAAATGCCTGAGCGACGCCTGCCTCACTCGACACATTAATAACAAAGCCAATGACGGAGTGAAAAACGTACCCAAAGCTCATAATGATCATGTTAGCAACGGCCGTTGCAAGGCCTGCAACATTTTCTGGGACATAGGTAGAGGCTTTATAAATCGCTAACACTTGATAAATACAGCTAATGCCAACAAGAAGAAAACCTACTGTCATCGTGCTGACAGTTAACCATCCTGCTACCAGTGCAATAAAAACAACAAGCATGACAAGTCCTGCCCCTATGATAGAATCTAGATAGCGTCCTGTTTTTTCCGTAATGATTCCTAAGACGGGTCCTCCAAAACACATACCCACATAGATCAACGACGTCAGATAACCAGTAGCAACCGAGTCAAAACCATACTCCTGCTTGAGAAATTCAGCGCCCCACACATCAGCAAACCCCTCAATTGGCCCAACTAATAGTCCTGCAAAAAAGCATACCGCGAGAAGGCTACGATTAGTAAAAACGGTTTTTATATCTGAAGTTACAGTCCCCTGATTGTTTGACGCCATCTGTGGGATTATAAAGTAAGTAATACCCGCAAGGACGATCCCCAATCCGGCGAAGATCTGGATAACCATTTTATACCCAAGCACCTCACACATCTGCGCCACAGGGCCGCCTCCATATATAGCGCCCAACAGACCTATTGTTACAGAAAAGCTTAGCATTCTGGAAAAATGCTTCTCTGCAAAAGACATTCTGATGATTTTAAAGACTCCCAGAATGGCTGCTGATGACCCCATACCGATTAAAAAACGACCCATGATCGGATAAATCCAATTGTCAGAAAGGACAACGGGCAACAGCCCCAGGACAATGAGTAACATGCACCCTGTCATGACTTTCTTGGGTCCAATTCGATCCAGCATAATACCGATGGGAAGATGCATTAACACATAACCAATATAATAAATCCCTGAATACTGACCAAAAACAGCAGCATCCATATGATATTGCTGCATAATGTCTTCGATCATGATATTGGGCATCACCCTCATAATAAACTGATACGCATAGAATATGGATGCGGTCATCCACATAACCCATACCATTTTTCGTGAAATAGACATAACTCTCTCCTTATAAAAATTAAACAAACAAATCAACAGCTTCCTTGAGAAACAAAGGTTTCATCTGAGATAACTGGTAAAATTTTATATGATTGATTTTAGAATATGCTCCGCCTTAGCGGAGGAGGAGGAGTCCACTGAGAAGAGAAATTTGAAAAAATTTTTTGTCGCTAATCGACATTACATTACTTTCATCTGTTAAAACCCTATTTCACAATAGAGCATCTTTATATTACATAGGCACATTCTGCATAATGTCAACCACTTATTTTTGCAGGGAACACCTCTAGCTCTAACTTAGATCCTCATTCGATATATTTAACCAATTCTATATTTACAACACATTGTATAAATATAATTTAAAAAAGTCAAATTTTCTAATTGGTCTTTTTACTTTACTCGCATAAAAGCGGGGATATCATCTCCAAAGCCAACTTCTGGAGTTGACGAAGGGGGCTTCATAGGCAGAGGACGCGCCTCTGCTTTAGAGGCTGGGTGTTTTGCTGAGGAGGACGATTTTTTCGGCTGGACAGCCTTTTTCTCTAGTGATTCTGTAACAGGCTGACTCAAATGATACTCCTCGATGGTTTTATTTAAGGTTTTAAAAATTAGTTGAAGGTGTTTTTCTTCATGGGGTGACACAAACATAAAAGCTTTCCCCAGTTTTCCCGCCCGTCCCGTACGGCCAATACGGTGAATATAATCTTCGGAGTTAATGGGAACATGGAAATTAATAACAGCTTGCAAATCCTCAACATCAAGCCCTCTTGCAGCCACATCACTTGCAATAAGAAGATCAATGGTCCCTTCTTTAAAAGCTTTAAGGGTTTCATTGCGCATCGCTTGGGTTAAATCTCCGTGAAGGGCTCCTGTTCTAAATCCATGCTTACGCATAAAATTAAAAACAACATCCACCTCTCGTTTGCGATTACAAAATACAATGGCTTGCTTAAGATTTTGCTTTTCCAAAAGAGTCCGTAACAAATCTCGCTTATCCTTTTCAAGACCCCGAACAATATATTGTTCAATATTAGTTGCCGTTTGTGTGGGAGACGAAATCGTAATCTCCTCAGGGTTCTTTAAAAACTGTTGAGTTAAGCGTCGAATGGGGGGTGGCATGGTTGCTGAAAAAAGAGCCGTTTGATGGGGGGGAAGAAGTGACGCAATCCTCTCAATGTCCGGAATAAAGCCCATATCCAGCATGCGATCTGCTTCATCAATCACAAACATCTTCACATCATTCAGAAGTATTTTTCCCCGATCATACATATCTAAAAGACGCCCCGGCGTTACGATGAGAACGTCCACACCTTTGGCGAGCTTTTTCTCTTGATCTCCAAAAGATTCCCCTCCAATAAGAAGCGCCACCGTAAAATTATGGTGCTTGCCATACACGGCGAAATCTTGTTCCACTTGAGCTGCAAGCTCGCGAGTTGGCTCTATGATCAAGGAGCGCGGCATCCGCGCCTTGGCACGCCCTCTCGTTAGCAAGTCCAGCAAGGGTAGAATAAAAGAAGCTGTTTTGCCCGAACCTGTTTGGGCTAAAGCAATTACGTCCCGCCCCTCAAGAAGAAGGGGAATAGCTTGAGCTTGTATGGGCGTGGGAGTCTCGTACCCCACCTCGGCAATAGCTTGTAGAGTCTTGGCGTTTAAGCCTAATTTTTCAAAGGACATTACTTTCATACTTTAATAAAGCTTTTTAGCACTGCTATCTTAAAAGCTAAGTCCTTAACAAATGTCAAATACTTCCTTAAAAGAAAGTTAAAAAGAAGACAAAAACGCGACTTTTGAGAGACAGTGGGCGTGAGAAACGTGTGAAGGTCTCTATGAATACAAAATCATATTATGAAAATCATGAAAATTGTATTTTTAAAATATACCCTCGTGAATGAAAGTTCGTGTTTTCATTAAACCCACTGTTGTCATCCCCTGCTGTGGCGCACGAGTGTCCGGGGAAAAAAGTGAGGCTCTGCTGAGAAAGAAAGAGAGTCTGCGCTCTTAAGAGGATACAAGTTGTTCAGTTTTCCCGGACACTACTGCGCGAAGGCGGGGATCCAGGAACTGATTGAAATAAATTAACTTTTTCAAAAATTAAACTTTATTCCATTTTTTACCCTTGATCATTTCCAACACCAGAAAATCCTAACGTTTCTCTGGATCCCAGCCACAGCAGGGGATGACAATGGGAAAATTGCAACAAAAGTCCGCCCTTGCAACTTGAACAGCTATATATTCTCCTAAGGCTTCTTCACTTATCCCGCAAAAGCCGCCCCTTCTCTCTCTGCCAATCTCGTTCTTTTTCTGTTTGGCGTTTATCTGCTTGTTTCTTACCCGAAGCTAATCCAAGCTTGAGTTTAGCAATTCCCCTCTCATTAAAGTAAAGAGAGAGAGGAACAATAGTCATCCCCTTCTTGCGGATTTGTGCCAAAAGGCGATTGAGCTCTCGACGACGAAGCAGCAATTTTCTGGGTCGACGCGGATTATGGTTAAAGTGACCCGCTTCGTAATATTCAGGGATAAAGGCATTGATAAGAAAAAGCTCATCCCCTCCCTCGTCCGACGCATACGCCTCTGCAATGCTGCCTTTTCCTGCCCGCAAGGATTTAACCTCGCTCCCATAAAGGACGATCCCAGCTTCAACCGTGTCTTCGATAAAGTAATCAAATCGCGCGCGTTTATTGAGAGCAACGACTTTTTCAGGAGTTGTCATCTCTCCCTCATGGACCGCAGGGGCTGCCAAAGATCCAGCTCCTGCAAAGCGTGCTCTATGGCGGCTTTGGTTGTGGGGTTTATGGACACATACGGCAAGCGGAATTCGGAAGAAACACCATGGGCAAGGGTCATAGCATATTTGATAGAGATAGGATTACTCTCGCCAGATAAGGCCGACACTAAAGAAAACACTTTTTTCCAGATGGCTTTAAAAGAGGTGAGGTCCGCTTTTTCCCACG
Source organism: Pseudomonadota bacterium (assembly GCA_016185255.1). Lineage (GTDB taxonomy): Bacteria > Pseudomonadota > Alphaproteobacteria > UBA9655 > UBA9655 > UBA9655. The sequence continues at coordinate 10,826 of JACPNY010000044.1, read as the reverse complement.
CCTTCATAAGACTTACAAAAAGGCTGGGCGCAACGTTGGATGCAACGAGAATCCCTCCCTCTGCTCCCACGGCAAGGTAGGCCGCTAAGGCATCATCATTCCCCACTAAAAGACTTAAACGATTCCCCACAGCTTGCTTAAATTCAGCAGCCCGTTGGATATGGGGAGACGAATCTTTAAAACCCTGGCACTTTTTTAAGGAAGCGAGTTTATCAACCGTTTCAATAGACGTTTCAAACCCTGTCCGTGCGGGGTTATTATAAACAATAAAGGGAATATCTATGTTATCGTTAATTTTCTTATAGTGTTCATAAAGGCTTACCTGGGACGGCCTAATATACCAAGGCGTAATAATCACTACCCCATCAGCCCCTGCTTTTTGAGCCATCTGGGTCAAATTGATTGTTTCTTCCGTTGAAATGGACCCCGTTCCTGGCAAAACCAGAGCTTTTCCCTTAGCAATCTTCACACAAATTTTAATGATGCGCTCTTGTTCAAGAGGAGACAAATATAAGGACTCGCCCGTTGTGCCGCAGGGAACAATTCCCTGAACACCCGCTTTAATTTGCAAATCAACTAATTCTTCTAGCTTTTTTTCATCTACCTTTCCGTCACGGAATGGTGTAATGATGGCTGTATACGCCCCGTAAAACACGTTTGTTCTCCTATTGAGATAATTACTTATATGACAATACCTTTCTTTAAAAATCTCTACAAGATATTTGCCTTCTCTCCCTGGTCATCCCCTCTAAGAGGCATGACACGTTTTGGGATAACAATCTTGTGTATAACCCTCTTCTCGATCCCTGTGTTCCCCGCCTTCGCGGGAACAGGAAAGGCAAAGGACGAAACAAAAACACTCCAAGGGAGGTATCTCTCTGCTGAGCAAGAACTGAAAGCCTGCAAACCCGCCCTTCTGGCGCAACTTAATGAGAAAAGGCGCCTAACCGCCACAGGATGCCCTATTGGTCAAAAACTCATTTTGTGGCTTGGAATTTTAAGAAAACCAGACCAATTTACTGCGACAGAGCTTATCCGCTTTCTCGATTCCCATTCTCACTGGCCTTATTATGATAAGCTCTGCGAAAAGAGTGAACCTGTTATCAAGGAAAAAGCCTCTGCAAAGGAAATCTTGACTTGGTTCGAAAAGAACCCCCCAAAAACACCTGAAGCAGCCATAACCTATGCCAACACCCTTCTTGCTCACAAAGAGAAGAAAAAGGCAGAAGCCGTGATCGTCAAGGCCTGGCAAACAATGGACATGACAAAGACGGAAGAGAAAAAATTTCTCGCTCAATGTGATCGCTTCCTATCTTCAAAAAATCACATCGCTCGCCTGCGCTTTCTTTTGTGGAATGAAAATAGTGATGACGCCAAGCGTCTGTTAGCCCGTGTCCCCGCAGAGACCCGTAAGGCAGCCGAGATACGCCTTGCTCTCCTCCAAGGAAAGTCTCCCCAAAGCGTTCCTTCTCTTAAAGAAGAAGGCGTTCTTTACGAAACTGTCAAATGGTATAAAAAACAAAAAAACTGGGCTGAAGCTGCAAAAATACTCCTTCATACCCCTCCCAGTAAGGAGTATGCAGAAAACTGGTGGAAGTTAAGAAGCTATGTTGCCCGCGAGTATATTGCCCTTAAAGACTATCAAAAAGCCTATCAAATCTTGAAAAAGCATAATCTTGAAGCAGGCAGCGAGAGTTTTGCTGATGCAGAGTGGCTTTCAGGGTGGCTCGCTTTGCGGTTTTTAAAAAATCCTCTTGTAGCTCAGCACCACTTTGAAACCTTCAGCAAAAACGTGAAATCCGCTATCAGTAAGGCCCGCGCTTTCTATTGGCTTGGCCGTACCCATGAGGCCAAGAAAGACCTTGCCCTTGCTAAAAAGTGGTACCAAAAAGCGGCTCAATACAAAACCACCTATTATGGCCAACTTGGCGCCCTTAAACTGGGTGAGAAGCCTTATCCTATTTTGCACGCCTCTCCACAAGTAACGGCGGAAGAGAAAAAGCGGTTTAATCAAAAAGACCTCGTTATCGCCGCTCATATGCTAAAGGGATTAGGAAAGGGCGCAGCTCATGAGCTCAGTAAATTTTTATCTCCCATTGCAACCCAAGCAAAAACCAAGGGCGAAAGAGAACTCGCAGTTCACTTAGCCCATCATCTTTCTCCTTGTGATGTGGTATGGGTAGCAAAAAGAGCCGGAAGTCGTGAGCCTGTCCTCTTAAAAGCGGCCTATCCAGTTTGTTCTCTCCCCAAAAGACCGGGTCTTCCTGAAAGTGCTCTTCTCTTAGCTATTGCTTACAAAGAAAGCCACTTCAATGCGGGGGCCCAAAGCCACAAGGGGGCAACAGGACTTTTGCAACTCATGCCAAAGGCTGCCGCTGATGCAGCAAAACGTCTGGGCGTTCCCCACACAGAACAAAAGCTTTTTGATCCACGCCATAATCTCCTCTTAGGATCCGATCATGTCTCTTCTCTTCTTAATGACTTTAGCCATTCATATCTCTTAGTAACCGCTGCTTATAATGCAGGTCCTACGCCTGTTGGACGCTGGCTAAAGAATTTTGGAGATCCACATATTGATCCTATTGATTGGATTGAGTTAATTCCTTATTCAGAAACTCGTAATTATGTACAGCGCGTTTTGGAAAATGTGACAAACTACCGCAGCCATCTTCACGGAGTCCCTAAAAAAACATTGCATGATGACTTTAAGAGGCGCATATAATTTTCATCTACAATCTCTCAAGTAGAGTTATATTATGTCGCCACAATCACAAGCCTATATTCCCTCTTTGACGGGGCTACGATTTTTTGCGGCCCTTTCTGTCGTCATAGCCCATAGCCTCCTTGCAAGTTGTGAACGGCTCCCAGATCAATTTTTTACATACATTTCTTCTCTGTCTGGTCTTGGAATGCCGCTTTTCTTTATCTTGAGTGGCTTTGTTATACATTATACTTATTCAAAAAATATCATTGAACAAGGGACACGTGCTTTGAGAGAGTTTGCAATCGCACGCTTTGCACGTCTTTACCCTCTTTATATTATTTTATTTTTTATTTCATTGTTAATTATAAAAAAACGAGGGATAGAAATTACATCCCTTGAAGGCTTATTGCGATTTATTACTCTTACACAAACATGGGATTATGAAATAATCGGAACGCATTCTCTTGTCTATTATCTCACAATGCTGCAAAACTCTTGGTCTATTAGTACTGAGATTTTTCTTTATTTTTTATATCCACTTATATTGTTTTTAATGTCTCGATTAAAATCAACACATTCTTACATAATTTTTGGTTTCACGAGCATATTTTTTGCTGCTTTTTTCATGTACATGATATTTATAAATATTCCTTTTATTAATCAAATGGCCCTTTCCACTTTTGGTCCAACAGCGGATTATAATACATCATCTCAGAACAGTTTTATTAGATGGTTTGTATATTTTTCTCCATTTTTTTGGATTTTCTTGTTCGCTTCAGGCTGCTGTGCAGCAGCAATTTTCATTAACCTTAGACAAAAACCCATATCCCGATGGGAGAACAAAATTTCTTCTTTTCTTCTTGGGCTAAGTCTAATCTATATTTTAATAGCTTATGCATTTATGTTCACCAACAACACTTCTAATACTTTTCATCATTTTGTTAAATTTTCTCATTACAATTGGGGATTATCTCCAGCTTTAACAATTATTATTTTTTGTTGTGCACGTTACCAAAATGCCTTCTCTCAGTTTATGGCAACACCTATATTTGTCAAATTGGGAGATGCGAGTTATTCGCTATATCTCTTACATGCTCTTGTATTTTCCATTGCTTTACGCTTTGGATTTGTGTCTTCATTCAGCCCTCCCTTAAAGTTTGTCGTCCTTGTATTTTCTGCACTGGTAGCGTCTGTTGCGTCTTACCATATCATTGAAGTTCCGTGTCGTTCTTTTCTAAGAAACAAGCTACTGAAGAAAAAGCTAGCCACTAATTTTTAAAAAACAAATGAACAGCGGAAACAGCCCTTGAAACACATCCTAACTCTTGATCACTTACAAGCCTATAACAAGCGCGTTCTGGTGCGTCTTGATCTTAATCTTCCTCTACAAAATGGCCAGCTTAGCGATTTAACGCGTCTGAAACGCTCTCTTCCCACCCTTAAAGAACTTACCGCCCAAGGGGCTAAAGTAATTGTGATGGCCCATCTGGGGCGCCCTAAAGGGGAAGACAAAAGTCTCTCCCTTGCCCCTATTTTTAAGGCCTTAAAAGAGGCGATGGCCCCAACACCTGTCTTTTTCTGTGAAGCTTCCCAAGGGCCCCGTGTCAAGGAAGCCATTAACGCTCTTCAAAATGGGGAACTGCTTCTTCTTGAAAACATTCGTTTTGTGGAAGGGGAAGAAAAAAATGATCCCACCTTTGCCAAGGAAATGGCAACGTGGGGAGATGTATATGTTAATGATGCCTTCTCAGCCGCTCACAGAGCACATGCCTCAACGGAAGGCATTGCCCACCTTTTGCCCAGTTATGCGGGACGCCTCATGGAAGAAGAGCTTAGAGCTCTTCACTTAGCTCTTGATGCCCCTACTCCTCCTCTTATAGCCATTGTAGGGGGAGCTAAAATTTCAACAAAACTCCCGCTTCTTGAAAACCTCATCCCAAAGATTGACTCATTGGTCATTGGGGGAGCAATGGCGAACACATTTTTGAAAGCACAAGGCTATGCGGTGGGTGCATCCTTATATGAATCTGACCTTCTGGACACTGCGCGCGATCTTTTGTCAAAAGGCTGTGATATCCTTTTACCAGAGGATGTTGTGGTTGCAAAAAGTTTAGAGGATTCTGCTCCTATCACACGCTTGAGAGGTGAGGTAAAAAATGACGAGAAAATCTTTGATATAGGCCCCCTCACCTGCGCCCGGATTCTTGACAAAATGAAGGATTGTCACACTCTTTTATGGAATGGTCCTTTAGGTGTTTTTGAAACCCCCCCGTTTGATGCAGGAACGACGACAGTTGCTCGAGGAGCGGCTCGGCTTACTCAGGAAGGATCTCTCCTGTCTGTAGCAGGAGGAGGAGACACGGTCGCTGCCCTCTCTCATGCTGGCGTTCTTGAAGATTTTACTTATGTTTCAACGGCGGGCGGTGCCTTCCTCGAATGGCTTGAAGGGAAACCACTGCCGGGGGTTATAGCCCTCAAAAGCCAGGGCTAGTCCAGCGTCACAAGATTCCCTAAGCGCACTCCTGTTTTCTATCCCGTGTAACGATCCGAGGAGGGTTGAATGGCATTTTCCAATCAAATGGGGCAGAATTCACAGGCTGGGCAGGCGCCCACGTAGGTATACTTACACCCGGGAACCTGGCAACAACACGCCTGACTTTGGTCATTGGGTTCACAAATTCTGTTCACCGAGCTGGTTTCAGCAAATGTCACCTTCCCCCCCGGCCCGCTCTCCTTCCCAGGGTCTGCTGCCATGGGCTGGGTTATTAGGGTAGCCCCTAAAGCCACACTCTGCACAATCAAAAATGTCCGGAGAAATTTTTTAGCCATGGTTGAGATCCTCTGTAGTTAGCGTAACGTTTCATCACAAGAGAGGGAGTTTTGTTGTTTTTCAACCTTCTCTGCTGTTCATGTTTAACAGTATACAAAGTTTTAATGAAAAGAAGGTTAACGCCCGTAAGGTTTTGAGGAAGCCCAGCATGGACCAAGTTCTCCAACGCTTGAACTGACGCAGATAAGAATCTCCTCCTTGCGCATAACGCAGCACTGCTACCTCAAGAGCTACCTAGAGTAAGAGGAATCATCATCCAAAAGCATACTGAGACTATACGTTTTAACTCATCCCCCTTCCTCTCAGTCATTTTTCTCTTATTCTTCTGAACTTGTTTCCCCATCCTCATTGAGTTTACGATATTTTTTAAAGAGAGATAAAATATCGTAAACATAAATGGGATCTGGCAGGAGATTACTTGATGGAGGTTCTTAATAGAGGGAGGCAAAACTCCTAACATTCAAAGTACTTCCATACTGCTGTTGTGGCTTCATTCATAGCATTAGTGAAAATGAGAGGGGCCGGCTAATATACCCATTGTTCTTGAAGTTGCTTTTTTTTAGTAGTCATCCTCGCGTAGACGGGGATCCAGAAAATGACTGGATTCCCGCCACAGCAGGGAATGACACCGAGTAGTAGATTTAATGGTATCTTCAAGTACGAGAAGTATATAAGTAATATTTTATTATGCACGACATATTTCATATTTTAGAAACACTGATTTAATGCCAGTTTGTACGTTCTTCAGATATGTCGGCAAAAGAAGCACCTTCTCGATTTGCGCGCCTAAAGTTGACAGCCGTAAGGACACTCCCATCGAAAATTGCATTTCTCAAATTTGCTTTCTCGAAATTCGTAGATTCGATAGTTGCATTGGTAAAATTAGAACCTTCTAAATTGGCTTTATGGAAAGAGGAGCTTTCAATTGTCGCCCCCGAAAAATCAGCGCCTCTTAAGTCGGCCTCTTCAAACCTAATATGGCGAATATCCATACTAGAAAAAATACACCCTTGAAGATTTGCGCCCTTTAAATTTAGACCTTTGAGATTATAGGCTCTTAAATCAGTTCCAGAAAGATCCAGAATTTTTTCATTATTTTTTTGTAAGGATTGAAGTTTTGCCAAATCTTCGAGAGACGCCGCAAACAGAGGATGACAAAAACTTGTCAAAAAAGATAGAAAAATAAAGATACTTATGAAAAAATTCATGTGAAAGTCCTTATAAAAAATTTATTAGCAATTAAAAAATCTAGGAAATAACTTATCATTAATGAAATCTTTTAACAAGATTTCTCATAGATCAATATCTAGGGGATGACAGGACTTTATTCATTTTAACGAGGCAGCCCTGAAGTAACTCATCGTTTCGTTTGTCCCCATTTCTCTTGCTGACAAACTGGAAATAATTTTGAAAGTCCCTTCTTAAGATGCCTCTTTCTTCTCTTTTTCCAAAGCATCGACACGCTCTTCTAACTTTTTTAAACGTGCCTTCATCTCTTCTATTTCTTCTATAGCTTCATTGGCTGTTGACGGCGCGGCAAAGAAAGGCTGATTCACGTCATTTGCCTCAGCAGCGATAGAAGGAGCAGGTTCATTTGTATGGATATATGTCACCTCTTCCTTAGGGTCTGCAGCAAAACCACTTTGAGGGCAAAGAAAAAGACCCCCTAAAAAAAGTCCCCATAATCGATGCATTTTTCTTTTCCTTTTTAAGAGTTTTGAGAAGGTGCGATCCATCCAATATTTCCATCAGGTCTCCGATAAACAACATTAAGTTGATCATCTTTAACATTATTAAAAAGCATGGCTTGCACATCTGATAAATCAAGATGCATAACAGCCTCACTCACCGAAAGCGTTGGAATATCTGTTTTCACTTCAGCAATAACAAGAGGGTTGTCTCCCTGACTTTCTCGTTCATTTTCAGGGTTAATAATATATTGTGATGCGGGCGTTTTAGCAGCAGATGCCTCTCTCTTTTGTTTGTAATCAAGAAGTTTACCTTTGTAACGTCTCAAGCGTTTTTCAAACGTTTCCATTGCCTGCTCAAGGCTTACATGAGGCTCATCCGTCTCTTCATGAGCACGCATATAAACACCGCGCCCTAGGTGCATTTCAAGGTCACATCGGATCATATTATGAAAAGGAGAACCTTCCTTTGAGAAAGTGACAACCGTCTCAAGAGGACTTAAATCGTATTTTTGGCACACATCGCGAACTCTTTCTTCCGCTTGGGCTCGCAAAGTGTCCCCAACTTCCATTTTCTTGCCTGTAATTAGCATTTGCATCGAAACCGCCCTTCTTTTTGTATTTATTTTTACACTCATCGAACTTGAAGTTACCGTCTGAGAGTTACCCTTCGGTGTCATTCCCGCGCAGGCGGGAATCTAGAGAAATACTGGATCCCCGCCTGCGCGGGGATGACAATTAAGAGGTAATCATACGACATTTCAAGTCATATAAGTATATAAAGTTTTTTTTATTTCTCTATAAAAGGTACCAGAAATAGGATAAAAAAGCAAAGTATTTAACGAAATGACCAATAGGATATCCTGAGTAGTCCCCTGTTTTTACGAGAAAAAAGTTCATGAAAATTATTAAAACTCCTTCCCCTCATTTTAATGAACGGCTTTGTCCTATTGACGCTCTTATCATTCATTACACGGATATGCTAAATGCAGAGGAAGCCCTGGCATGGCTTATAAATCCTGCATCACAGGTAAGCGCTCATTATCTTATTGACGAGGAAGGCCTCATTTACCAAATGGTAGAAGAAGACAGGCGAGCTTGGCACGCAGGGAAAAGTTTTTGGCAAGGCTGCACGAATATGAATAGTTGTTCCATCGGAATTGAACTTGCAAATCCTGGCCATACTCATGGATATATCCCGTTTCCAGAAGCTCAAATTAATTCTCTCATCAAGATAAGCAAGGACATCCAAAACCGCTGGGGGATTCCTTCTTCTCGCATCTTGGGGCATTCGGATATCGCACCTCAGCGCAAACAAGATCCGGGTCATTTATTCCCTTGGAAAAGTCTCGCTCAGGAAGGGCTCGGCCTTTGGCCGCTCTCAACAAAAGAAGAGAAACAAGATAAGAATTTTGTAAGTCTTCTCGCAGAAATAGGCTACGAAACCGTCTCTCCCTCCCATACCCTGCTTGCCTTCCAACGGCATTTCCAACCTCACAAAATCGATGGTATTGCAGATCAAGAGACCTACTCTCTTCTCCATGGGTTGTTAACCACCCAAAATAAGCCTATATAGAAGATGAAGATGGTCGGAGAGGTGCTGCGCCTCGCGCAGAGGAAAGTCCGGGCTCTCCAAAGACACGGTGCCGGATAACGTCCGGCGGGGGTGACCTTAGGGAAAGTGCAACAGAAAGCAAACCGCCTGGAGACAGGTAAGGGTGAAAGGGTGCGGTAAGAGCGCACCGCGCCTTTGGTAACAAAGGTGGCACGGCAAACCCCACCGGGAGCAAGACCAAATAGGGATGGCACATGACCTGTCTTTGGGTCGTCATCCGGGTCGGTCGCATGAGGCGTCAGGTAACTGCCGCCCCAGATGAATACCTCTCCCCTGGCTCTCCAGGGACAGAACCCGGCTTACAGACCATCTTCTTTATCGATGATGGGCTCAAAAGCCTATTGCAAATGCTGCCCCAAGTGAGCTTGGACGTTCCGATCCAATTCTTCATTCAAATTGTTCATGATCTTTTCCATCATGTGAATCCACACTTTTCGACGCTGACCGAGAGTAAAATCTTCACCTACAGTCCTCGATCCTTGAGCTCTTGCATAAGCAAAGCCCTTCGACTTTCCAAAATCATCAAAAATTTCGATCTTTACGAAGAGCTTGACGTCATATTGTTCCGATTGATCGACCGTAAAATAACCTCTCAACCCCTTCGTTCCCCTAAGTGGTATCTCAACAACAGAGGCTTCTTCAATGGTCACAACTGCATATCCCGTTTTTCCAACAGGCAAAAGCCGATCTTGTGTCCATTGCTGAATCATAGCCACAGGAGGAATAGGCAATTCATTCTCAATATGCGGCGGTTTGGAAGAGGATTGATATTGTTTTACAACCTCAATGCGCGCCACGTTTAATCGTAGAGGTTTATTAGCAAGATATGCAAGGCCAAGAGGCTCTGGCATTTGAGGAGTCGGGGTGCAAGCCACAAGAAAAAAAGCAAGGCTAACAAATAAAATGAGGCGCATATTTAATATTCTCCTTAATGAATTACCGTAAGTCCATCATTACAAAATTCACGCCTTATTTTCAAGCGCCTTCCGTACAATTAACAATTTTATTTGATACTTATTCACATTGAAGATGTGTGGCTTTATTCCTTCTCTGCAATGTCATCCTCGTAAAAACGAGAATCCAATAATTATTTGAAGTATAAAGAACTTTCTGGAGTCCCTCACAGAAGAGAAGAACATAGAGGAGGTTAATGAAAACACGATCTTTCGTTCATGAGGAGAGTATGCATAAAACTATTTATTTTCAATTAGTTATTTATCCGTCCCCTCCAACGTCCCTCGAGTCGGGCGCACACGATTACTCTTTCCTTTTCTTCGATCAAATAATCTACATTTATTAATTGTTTTTTAACCATTTGTTAACTTTTTTCATTGTACAATTAAGTTATAAAAGAGATAATTTTCTCTGTTTATTAATTTATTTAGCACTGTGGTGGTTCACATGATTTACATTCACGGTTTCTTTCTAGGCGACGCAGGCGTGACAGCGGTCGAGTATACTCTCATCGCAGCCCTTATCACCATCGCACTCATCGCCGGGCTTGCTTTGTTCACTCCCGCAATTTCAAACCTATTCGCCAGCATCGCGGGCCATTTAAACGCGCTCACTTAGGTTTCGTGAGCATTATCCCTCTGCCGTTTTCACTTCCCACCTTCGCGGGTGGGGAGCGATTCCACTGCTTCAACCTATCAACACATTCTAAGCATCACGTTCCAACGTCTATCGCGTCGAACACGCTTGATTATCTTTCCCTGCACCTCGACAAAACAATTTACAAATATTGTTTTTTATTAACCATTTGTTAACTTCTTTAACTGTATAATAAGTAAATAAGAAGACAATAAATCTATTTTTACATATATATATTAACTATCATTATGGAGGCCCAAATGTATCTAATTCGCAATTATTTCCGAGGCGACTCAGGCGTGACAGCGGTCGAGTATACTCTCATCGCAGCCCTTATCGCCATCGCAATCATCGCCGGGATTGCCTTGTTCAGCCCTGCAATTACAAACATGTTCACCA
>JACPNY010000043.1 GCA_016185255.1 Pseudomonadota bacterium | reverse complement strand
TCCTTTATTTAAGTTGATAAGTGCCCCATCAGATCGACGCATACCCAAAGGCAAGGACTTTTAAAAGAGATGGTGGAGCCGCTCCACAAGGGTAATCGTTTCAAAATAAAGGGCTTTCATCGCACCTCTCTCATTATCTAAGCTTCTTCTTATATTTATAGCAAAAATATGTTAAATTTTATTTAATTTGGAAAAATTAAAATTTGTTGACACACACCTTGCGGGTCTTGATAACTGGTCGTTGAAATGAAAAATAATCCCACCACCACAGTACGATCTGGAAAAGCGTCTTTTAAAGGACGAATGGCGGCGCGTTTGGCTGCTGTTCAAGCTCTTTTTCAAATTGAACAGACGGGAGCTACGGCTTCAACAGTCGTGTTAGAATTTTTAGAGCATCGCTTAAAGCAGATGAAACCAAAGGTTGACTCTACCTTCTTTTCAAAATTAGTAGAAGGTGCTTGGAGAGAGCACGAACGCAGCGACGAGATCATTACTGGTGCCTTAAGGTCCGGCTGGACACTCGATCGCCTTGAATCAGTGACACGCGCCATTTTACGTGCAGCTCTGTATGAGATTACAGAAACGCAGACTCCAGTGCCTGTGATTATTGATGAATACCTGAATCTTACCCATGCTTTTTTTGACGACGCAGAAGTTGCGTTTGTTAATGGGGTTTTAAATACAGTTAGTCAAAAGATAAGACCTTTTGAGTCGCTTAAAACCAATACTTGAGACCCGCCGCAAAGGCTGTGGAGGCATCATGGACTCCATTAAAAGTTCCAAATGCGCCCGAGCGATGATGGTAACGGGCAACAAGTGCCCAGTGTGAACAGGGGAGAGACAGGGTCACCTCTGCCATAAGATAATTAAGAGTACGAGAGGTGTATTTTGCTCCTCGGGCTGCAAGTTCAATTTTTGGAGTGTTTGTGGCAATGCTAAGCCCATCACCCACGGCAATTGTTGTAGGGAGGGTGGCATTCCAAGGAAAGGCTTTCCAACGTGCGATTAGGACAACAGGGTTAATTTCAAAATGGGTTTGTCCGCCAAAATGTTTAACTCCTTGGGTTTCAAATTCAAGATCTAAACGGTTATCTAAGAAGCTTACTAAGCGTTTAGATGCGGCTACTGCCAAAATTGCTGAGCCTTCAATCTTCGCTTTTCCTTTGAGAAAAATCTTGCTTGAGTCTTGAGAGGTAATAGGACCGCTATAAACAGTGATCCCCCATCCTTTTGACCACCAGGAAGAGCAGTGAGGTTGAAAATTTAAGGGCGGCAAGATTGTGTTGCATGGAGGCTGACATTCTTGTGCAATTAATGTTTTGTGGAATACTAAAAAACTTATCAATATTAAAATATACCGCATTCTTATCTCCCTTATTGTTATTGCGGATGGCTCTTTTTACGAGTGTTTATTGTGAAATGGAAATTCCTTTTCGTTGAGTGTCAAAAAGAAAACTTCTAGGGTTTTCGTCAATTCTTTGGAAAAAACGGGTTGCTGTACTCAGCATTGCGCGCGTATCGCTCAGAGTTTGTAGGATTTCATAAGAACCACTTTGCGTTAATGTGTCCAAAGCAACCTTGTTTTTGTCAAAATAATGAGCAATATCATCAGCGGCTGCATCTATTTTTGTCAACGTTTTTTGTGTTGAATGACTGAGATCTTTGACTTCCTTATTCAATGTGTGCGCTGCTTGGCTCGCATTTTCAATGAATCCCTTCAGAGGTTTGGAACTGTCTGCTAGACGTTGAGAAAGGATATCAACATTTTTCAAGGTTTCTGAAAAGCGGTTTCTATTTTGTTCGTTGAAAGTTGCATTGATGCGGTCAACAAGATTTGTGAATTTATTAACCATGCGTGGTAGCATGGTCATGATTTCTTCTACGCCAGAGTAACGGGAGGGAATGATGGGATACCTTTGGCCCGGCTTGGCCTTGAGAAGCGGGCTTTCCTTACTACCGCCATAAATTTGGACAAATTTATATCCGGTCAATCCCTGGAGTTCGAGTGAAGCGTAAGCATCTTCCTTAATATCAACGTTATTTTTAATGGAGACGGTGATGTTAACCACTTCGAGATTTCTTGAATCAAGCTCAATATTCTTAACAGTTCCTACAGGAACTCCTAGAAAGTTAACGGTTCCTCCAATAGTGAGTCCTGTAACAGATCCTGGGAAATAAATGGTGTAAAAGTTAACGTTATAATCAATATCTTTTTTTGCAAGCCATAGGAAAAAAGCAAGAATTCCTGCAATAGACAAGAGAACAAATGTTCCTACCATCATATATCCAGCGCGGGTTTCCATAGTTACTCCTTAAGGTTTGCCAAAGCAAGCCGACCACGTACTCCATGAAAATATTCATGAATCCAAGGGTGTTTGTCCTTTAGCAATGACTTTAATGTCCCCACAATGGCCCGTTTGTCAACTAGAACTGCAAGGCGATCGCAAAGACGTCTTATACTATCTAAATCATGCGTTATCATAACAACAGTTAAATTAAGGTTGGCCCTTAAAGTTAAGATAAGCTCGTCAAACGCTGCGGCTGAAATAGGATCCAGGCCAGAGGTCGGTTCATCAAGGAATAAAATTTCAGGATCCACAGCAAGCGCACGCGCGAGTGCAGCTCTTTTTACCATGCCTCCAGAAAGTTCGGAAGGATATTTAAAAAAATCGTCTTCTTGAAGTCCCACCATCTTTAGCTTAAGGAGGGCCATTTCGCGGGCCAAATCATTGGGCATATGCTCCATATCTTTCATAGGGATCTGAATATTTTCACCGACGGTGAGAGAGCTAAAGAGAGCGCCGCCTTGAAACAAAACGCCCCAATGAGATTGGAGATGCAAAGTCGTAATTTTTTCAAGAGAGCCGATGCTCTTTCCTAAAACGGTAATCGTCCCCTGTTTGAGGGGACTAAGACCTAAAATAGTATTTAAAAGAACAGATTTGCCAGCACCAGATCCTCCTACGACTCCAAAAATCTCTCCCCGAAATATGTCCAAGTCTAAGTGATTGTGGACGGTTTGAGAGCCAAATTTTGTTACAAGATCTCGGATAGAGATGATAGGGGAATCCTGTGTCATTTAAATGCCTATTTTTGAGAAGAAGACGGATAAAAGAGCATCCGCCAAAGTGACCAAGAAGATTCCTTCAACGACTGAGCGTGTCGTACAAATTCCCACACTTTCTGCAGTGCCCTTAACGCGCATGCCCTCAAAACAGCTTACAACTCCAATAATGGCCCCAAAAAGAGGGGCTTTTATGATTCCAATCCAAAACCCGCCAATTGTAACGGCTTCTGCAATACGATAAATATAAAGCTCAGGGGAAACGTCTAAGGACAGAACAACCATAATTCCGCCTCCTAAAAGTCCAGCAAGGTCGGCCACAAAGGCTAAACAAGGCATGATCAAGATAAGGGCCAAAATTCGAGGAATGATCAATACCTCCATAGGACTCAATCCTAAGGTATTGAGTGCATCGACCTCTTGGTTGATTTTCATAATCCCAATTTGAGCTGTGATAGAGCTTCCTGTACGTCCGGCTACTAAAATTGCTGTGATCAGAATTCCAACCTCTCTTACAACCGAGATGCTGACAAGGTTAATAGTGTAAATTTCAGCGCCAAAACGACGAAGTTGTTCTTCTCCCTGATAGGCTAGAACAAGTCCAAGGGCCATAGAAATGAGCGTAATAATAGGAATCGCATTGACGCCAAATCTTTCCATATGGACGACAATGGAGATAAAGCGTAAACGCCAAGGATGAAGCAAAACAAAGAACAACCCCACCGTCACTTGACCTAAGAATATGATAAGGTCTCTTGTTAAGAGAGCGACAGCAATGCTTGTTTTTCCTATGTAGGCTAAGCGCGTCCCAAAAAAGGAAGAAGATTTAAGGGCTTTTTCAAAAGAAGGTTTGTAGGGCTCAAGGCGTGACGAAAGCGTCAGAAACGTCTTGCTCGCGTTTTGAATGTTAACATGATGTCCTTTAAGTTCGAGGGCCTGAATGGTTCGGTGCAAAAGCCATATCCCCGACGTATCAAAATCTTTAAAGGCGCTCAGATCGAAAGAAATATGGGTTGGGGCACTTTTTTTGAGGATATCTTCACATAATAGTTCAGCGTCTCTTGCGGTTTTGGCGAGCCACATCCCATATAATTTGAAGATAACAGCGCCCTTTTGAGAGACGACTTCTACTGTTGGGGCAGAAAATTCAGCTGTTTTTGTCACGAAATGTGTTCCCTCTTGTAGTGCAATTAGGTATGTTAAAGGAAAGTAAGAGAGATTTCAAAGGAATGAAAGAAAAACCGAAAAGATATTCGGCAACCCTTGTTTTACCGAAAACGTTGGTCCTCGTTGGGATGATGGGTGCTGGAAAAAGCAGTATTGGCTGGCGCCTGGCGAGAAAACTCGGGATTCCCTTTCATGATACGGATCAAGAAGTGGAACGAGCAGCTGGCTGTTCCGTTGCTGATATTTTTGAAACGTGGGGAGAAAAAGCTTTTCGAGATGCAGAACGACGGGTTATAAAGCGGCTTTTAAGTAGTTCGACGCAAGTTGTTTCTACGGGAGATGGAGCTTTTGTGGATGAAGAAAGTCGGGAACTCATAAAAGAAAATGCTCTCTCCTTGTGGTTGAGGGCTGATCCTGAAGTCTTATATGAGCGTGTTATTCGCAGGGACACACGACCTCTTCTTTTTGAAGGAGATGCAAAGCAAATCCTTGACGAAATGGTGGAACGTCGTTATCCGCTTTACGAGAAAGCAGATTTAATTGTTGAAAGTAATGATGATGCTCATGAGGCTACAGTGGAGAGAGTGATGGAAGTTCTTAAATCTCACATTTATGATTAATGGATTTAACAAGTATGATATCCCTGTTAAAGTTTAAGATATGGACCTGGTTGTTACTCATCCGTTTGTCATCCCCGCGTAGACGGGGATCCAGCTATGGGATTAACGTAAAGCGCTCACTTTTAGTTAGGGCGAGTTTAGCCTTTCTTATCTTTTTTTCTCTCCCTCTTTCTCCATCTTATGCTCAACAAGATGCATGGAGCTATACAGATGACGAGCAACACCCGGGTCAAGAGGAGACTCTTGATGCAGAAGAGTGGAGCGAAATTATGGATTCTCCTCCATCAGCAGAAGATAATGATCCTTTTGAACCTCTTAATCGTCTTATCTTTGATTTCAATGCATTTCTCGATATGATTCTTATAGAGCCGCTTTCAAGAATGTATTACGATCTTGTTCCTGAGTTTGCTCGTGAGCGGGTAGGTTACGCCTTGCGAAATTTGAGTGAACCTGTTGTTTTTGCTAACAATATCCTTCAAGGAGACTTAGAAGGGGCAAGGATAACTTTGGGGCGTTTTATTGTGAACTCAACACTAGGAGTAGCAGGTCTTTTTGATGTCTCAACTGATTGGGACCTTCCCTATAAAAAAGAAGATTTTGGATTAACTCTGGCGTCTTGGGGGGTTGATGCAGGGCCTTATCTTGTGTTGCCTATTTTAGGTCCTTCCAATGCAAGGGATGCATGGGGGCGGGCAGGGGACTATGCCTTGGATCCTATCAATTGGTGGTCCTATTATAAGAATAAAGGGGTCTATAGCTATACACGAACGGGTGTACAGATTTTAGATGCAAAAACAGAAAACCTTGAGCTTATGGATGATCTGAAGAAGAATGCCATTGATTTCTATGCTACCCTTCGTGCCTGGTATTATGAAAGACGAAAAGATTTAATGCACGAGAAAGAAGAGCGAGTAGCGCTTGATACACCAAGACCAGACGATGATGATGAATAATAAAAATAAGAAAGGTTCGTAATGCTAAAAAAATTTCTTTTAGGTGGAATACTTTTTGTATGGACTCATGGGGCCATAGCCACGGTTGAAAGAGAAAAGGCTGAGGCCTTTATGACTGAAATTGGAAACAGGGTCATTACTCTGTTAACGAACCACTCGATCACCCAGCAAGAGAAGGCAGCGCAGTTTCAAGAGATTTTGGAAACAAAATTTAATGTAAAAGCAATTGGCAAATTTGTTTTGGGACGGTATTGGAAACATGCGTCAGCTGAAGAGAAAGGAAAATTCTTAGATCTTTTTATGGCCGCAACTGTTGCCTGCTATGCAACGCGTTTTAGCGAATACACGTCTGAAAAGTTTGAAGTTATAGGATCTCGCCCAGAAAAAGATGGGGGAGTTACGGTGTTGACGCGCATAGTAAGGCCAAATGGCCAACCCATTCTTATTGATTGGAAGATCTTTGAGAAAAAAGGAGAATTGCGCATTTATGACGTTATTTTAGAAGGTATTAGTATGAGTATTACTCAACGGTCAGAATATTCTTCTGTGATTCAACAGGGAGGCGGTACCATCCAAGCCCTGATCACGGCTCTTGAGAAAAAAGCGGGAAGACAGAGGAGCCGATAGGCTGATAGGTTTCGGCTCTCACTCAAACAAAATAGAAACAGACTGCTCATCACTAATGCGATCAATGGCTTCAGCAAAAAGAGGAGCAAGAGGGATCTGTCGAATTTTTTTGCATTTTTTCACCTCATCTGTTGCTAAGATACTGTCCGTGACCACAACTTCTTTGAGGGCAGATTTTTCCAGACGCTCCAAGGCGGGAGGTGAAAACACTCCATGGGTTACATAAGCTCTGACAGAAGCCGCGCCAGATTCCATAAGGGCCTCCGCCGCATTGCAAAGGGTTCCGGCTGAGTCCACAATATCATCAGTGATTAAGCAATGATGATCTCGTACCTCTCCAATAACGTTCATTACTTCTGAAACACCTGGTTTTTCTCGTCGCTTGTCAATAACTGCGAGACTACAGGGGATCCTTTTTGCAAGGGCGCGAGCACGGACAACCCCTCCCACATCAGGAGAGACAACAAGAAGTTTTTCTGGTGGTAAATGGTCGTGAATATCCTTTTGAAAAAGAGGAGCTGCAAAAAGATTGTCGACGGGAATATTAAAGAAACCTTGAATTTGGCCTGCATGAAGATCCAAGGTCAAAACACGATCTGCTCCAGCTGTTGTTAAAATATCTGCCACAAGCTTAGCAGAAATAGGGGTACGGGGACCTGATTTTCGGTCTTGACGCGCATAGCCAAAATAAGGAAGGCAGGCCGTAATACGCCGTGCTGATCCTCGCTTTAACGCATCAATCGTTATCAAAAGCTCCATTAAATGGTCATTCACGGGTTTGCTTGTGGATTGAACCACAAACATATCTTCTCCCCGCACAGTTTCCAGAATTTCTACAAAGATTTCATTATCTGCAAAACGTCGAATTACAGCTTCTGCTAAGGAGGTTTTTAAATGTTGGGCAATTCCTTCGGCAAGAGGACGGTTACTATTGCAGGCAATAATTTTCATGGGCTCTCTAATGCTAAATGAAGTTTTTCCGCACACTAACAGCTTGAAGAGATTATGTAAATGGGGAAGAGCGTATACAGAATCATCTATAGAGATTGGGTTCCGTGAACAAAGTTTTATAATACGTCTCCCAGCTGTCATCCTCACTTAAGAAGTGCTAGAATTTTCTTCGAAAATTAAGCACTTCTAAAGCAAAGATGACAATCTCTTTTAACTTTGTTCACAGTCATTCCTCATTTTTAAAAACTTTTTTAAGAAAATGAGTTGCTTCCCACCTTCTGGTGTTTTCTCCTAATATTTGAACAGGAAAATCCTCAGGAAGGTCAATGAAGGAATCATCCCCATCCATAAGAGGCATGCGAACAAGAAGAGGGATCATAAGAGAGAGCCTTTCCTCGATTTCTTCATCTGTTGCCTGCGAGGATAGCACAGGGTCTGTGACAAGCTGGCGGAGTCTATTATCACCTACACGAGAGAAAAATGTCCCAAGAATTGCTAAACGAGGGCTCACGCCTTTATTGGGACTCCTAATGGCGCTTATACACAGGCTATGATAGCTAGCGAGAGATGATGCCTTAAAATACCGAGAGAGAGAATAGAGAGGACGAGCAAGCACATCGATGTTGGCGTGGTAAGGATGGATAGAAGTTATGAAATCATGGGGAAATTGCTCGAGGCTTTCAAAGTTTTTATCGTAGGGGAAAAAAGCTTGATAGTGTCTGGCAATAATGCTGAGAGCGATGGCATTTATTCCGCTGCGGCCTTGCTGACCATTTTTAATGACTCTACTGATCGCCTTGCGACGCTCAACAGATGGCTCATAAAGTTCGGGAGGCTCCCGCAAGGGAACACTGTCAACAAAAACGAAGCCCTCATCATCAGAGCGTACTGGTGAAGTCATCTCTTGAGGTGTATTAGGATTTGAAGTAGACGCAGTCCCCCACAAGTCATTTTCAGTAAACTCATCCATCCCTCGTGCAATAGGAGCGAATGAAGCAAAGGACAACAAAGTAAAAATGAAAAAATGTCTCATCAATAAAATATCTCCATGGATGTAATCCTGTTTAGCTTTACTATTAATTAATTTTAGGAAGAGGTCTAGAAAAAGATGGGGTGTTCTTTTCAGATTGAGTTGAAAAATTGCTTCTTTCTCCCTATCTATCCTGATAGAGTGCAGTTTCTTTTTTATCCCTCATTTCCTTGGATGTGTGGTAAAATTTATGTTTTGAGATAAAGGTATAATTATGAACACAATTCGAAATTTAGCGATTATTGCCCACGTTGACCATGGGAAGACAACTCTTGTAGATGCTCTTTTTCGCCAGAGTGGTACTTTCCGTGACAATCAACGCATTGCCGAACGCGCCATGGATAGTAATGAGCTGGAAAAAGAGCGCGGCATTACCATTCTGGCGAAGTGTACCTCTATTTTGTGGGAAGATAATCGCCTTAATATCGTTGACACCCCAGGACATGCGGACTTTGGTGGAGAAGTCGAGCGAATTCTCTCCATGGTTGATGGGGTGCTTGTTCTTGTGGATGCTTCTGAAGGACCTATGCCACAAACGAAATTTGTGGTGGCAAAAGCTTTGCGTCAGGGATTAAAGCCTATTGTGGTTATCAATAAGGCGGATAAGCCGGATGCACGTCCTTATGAAGTACATGAGGAAGTCTTTGATCTTTTTGCAGCCCTTGATGCAAATGATGAGCAGTTGGATTTTCCAACTCTCTATGCTTCTGCGAAGGAAGGCTGGGCCATTGAAAATTTAGATGATCCAAAAGTGGATCTTGCTCCGCTCTTTAAGGCAATTGTAAAGCACGTGGCTGTCGCAGAGGGTGATCCAGACGCTCCCTTTTCCATGCTTGTCACAACCCTTGAGGCTGATCCTTATCTAGGGCGCATATTAACGGGCCGTATCCAAAGCGGGACGGCACGCATGAATATGGCCGTTAAAGCCTTAGGACGAGAGGGGAATACCTTAGAACAAACGCGTCTGACAAAATTATTAGCATTTCGAGGCCTTGAGCGTCTTCCTATTCAAGAAGCCGTTGCAGGAGATATCGTGGCCGTTGCGGGCTTTGAGAAAGCCACTGTGTCCGATACGATCTGTGTGCCTGAGGTTATGGAGCCGTTGAAATCCCTTCCTATTGACCCACCCACTTTGGCTATGACCTTTTGTGTGAATGACTCGCCTTTTGCTGGAAAAGAAGGAAAAAAGGTAACGTCTCGTATGATTCGGGATCGTCTGATGGCTGAGGCGGAAAGTAATGTTTCTATTAAGGTTAGCGAAACTCAATCAACGGACGCCTTCGAAGTCGCGGGCCGTGGTGAGTTGCAGCTGGGAGTTCTTATTGAAACCATGCGTCGAGAAGGCTTTGAACTGGCTATTGGCCGTCCTCGGGTGTTGTTTAAAAAAGATGAAGCAACGGGGCAACTTTTGGAGCCTATCGAAGAAGTCCAAATCGATGTGGATGATGAATTTACGGGCATTGTGGTTGAGAAAATGGGCTTGCGCAAAGGAGAGATGAATGACATGCGCCCCTCCGGTGGTGGCAAAACCAGGATCGTCTTCATTGCTCCTTCTCGTGGTTTAATTGGTTATCAAGGGGAATTCTTAACAGACACCCGTGGGACAGGAGTGATGAGCCGCTTGTTTCATAGCTATGGAGCTCACAAAGGCCCTATTGGGGGACGACGGAATGGGGCTTTAATTTCTAATGATACAGGACAAGCCGTGACTTATGCGCTTGGCAACCTCGATGATCGGGGAGTGATGTTTATTACGCCAGGGACGGCTGTTTACCAAGGCATGATTGTGGGGGAACACACACGCGACAATGATTTAGAAGTTAATGTGTTAAAGGCAAAACAGCTTACAAACTTTCGCGCAGCCGGCAAAGAAGAAGCCGTGCGTTTGACACCTCCTCGGATTTTTACCTTAGAGCAAGCTATTGCTTACATTGAAGAGGATGAACTTGTGGAGGTTACGCCTCAATCCTTGCGTATTCGAAAGGCTCTTTTAGATCCCAATGATCGAAAAAGGGCAGACCGAGCGGAGAAGAAATAAGGGGGCCTATTGGAAAGTTTGACGCGTTCATAAAGTTTCTTTAAAATAATAAATGTAAAATGAGTAAGTTGTAAGATTTATCCAGTTTTGTCATCCCCGAGCTAGAAATGCTTTGTTTTCTGCAGGAAAACATTAGCAGTTCTTCATCGGGGATCTTGCCTCAAGAGCAATGAGCGTCGAGAAGATACCCGATCAAGAAACTCTATGATTTCCTTCGGAAATCGAGAATTTCTAAGTCGGGCATGACAGGAACGGGGTGAAATATACTTTTCAATTTCTTAAAATTAAAGAAGTATGAGTTGACTCAATCTTTAGATAAAGTGCAAGCCACGCCTCAAAACTCCCCCTTACGAGGTGTGGAGAAACTTAATCTCGCTCAGTTTCGTTCCTATGAAACATTCAGCCTCTCTCTTGATCTGAGCCCTGTTGTCTTGACAGGACCCAATGGGGTGGGAAAGACAAATCTTCTCGAGGCTATTTCTTTTTTAATTCCCGGAAAAGGACTTCGGCGGGCACGGCTTTCTGAGATAAAAAAGCAGGGAAGTGAAGAACCCTGGAGTCTTTCCTATCATTTAAAAGAGGGAGGAGGGGAGTTGCAGATCGGAACGGGTCAAGATCCTGATTCTCCAACAAGTGAACGTCGTCTGACAAAAATTAATGGAGAGAGGGTTAAAAACCAATCCATCCTTGCAGAATGGGTGTCTATGGTGTGGCTGACACCTCAAATGGATCGCTTGTTTTTAGATGGTCCAGGGGAGAGGCGCCGCTTTTTGGATCGTCTTGTGTATGGATTCGATCCAACACATGCACCTCGCTTAAATCGCTATGAAAAAGCCTTGAGAGAGCGGAATCTATTATTGCGTCAGGGGTGCTACGATCACCATTGGATGCAGGGCCTGGAGGAAATCCTTGTAAATGAAGGAATTGCCATTACGGTTTCTCGCAGAGAAGTTGTGGGACAACTCATCTCTGTTTTAAAAAGCCAGGATCATACCTTTCCTCAAGCGGATCTTTCCTTAGAGGGGGATTTTGAGACTCTGCTTCAAATACGAAGCAGTCTTGATGCTGAAGAGGAGATGCGTCGCCGTTTAAGTGACAATCGAGACCAGGATCGTTTCACAGGGCGCACCTCTCTGGGAGCTCATCGAAGCGACCTTGTGGTGATGTATCCTGAAAAAAATCAAGCAGCGGCTTTATGTTCAACAGGAGAACAAAAAGCCTTACTGCTGTCGATTGTAATGGCGTCAGCCCGTCTTTTGTCAGCACGTACGGGCGCTATTCCTCTCTTACTTCTAGATGAGGTTGTGGCCCATCTTGATAAGGGGCGTAGAACAGCCTTGTTTGAGGCAATTTTACAGCTTAATATGCAAGTCTGGTTGACGGGAACAGACGCGGCCTTGTTTGGAGAATTACAGGGAAACGCTCAGTTTTTTGGATTGGGAGAGTAGGTTTCTGGGTTGCTTCGCTGCGCTCGCAATGACAGTTTAGGTCGTCGTTGCGAGGAGCGTTAGCGACAAAGCAATCCAGATAAATATCATAAACAATTAAACGAGAGAATTCATGACAGAACCAACAAAAGATCCAACCTATGGCGCTCATTCAATTAAGGTATTGCGGGGGCTTGATGCCGTTCGTAAGCGCCCAGGCATGTATATCGGTGATACGGACGATGGCTCTGGCCTTCACCATATGGTGTATGAGGTTGTTGATAACGCTATTGATGAATCCCTTGCAGGGCACTGCGATCACGTGGAGGTGATTCTTAATGCAAATGGATCCGTGACGGTTACGGATAATGGGCGCGGTATTCCCGTTGACATTCATGAGGAAGAAGGTGTTTCAGCAGCAG
This sequence comes from Pseudomonadota bacterium, assembly GCA_016185255.1. Classification (GTDB taxonomy): domain Bacteria; phylum Pseudomonadota; class Alphaproteobacteria; order UBA9655; family UBA9655; genus UBA9655. Next base: position 14,999 of record JACPNY010000043.1, on the reverse strand, counting down.
AAGTCATTATGACTCAACTCCATGCTGGGGGAAAGTTTGACCAAGACTCCTATAAAGTTTCAGGGGGCCTTCATGGGGTGGGTGTTTCTGTTGTGAACGCCCTTTCCGAAAAGCTTCTCCTGACCATCTATTCTCAAGGTAAAAAGCATTTCATGAGCTTCACCCATGGCGATCCCGATGAACATCTCAAAGTGGTTGGGGACTCTGACGGAAAAAAAGGAACAGAAATAACCTTTCTTCCTTCAAAAGAAACCTTTACGCAGACACTTTTTGATTTTGCAACCCTAGAACATCGCTTGAGAGAGCTGGCTTTTTTAAACTCAGGCGTGACCTTAGTTTTACGAGATGACCGCCACGTAGAACCCAAAGAAGTGGTGATGCATTATGAAGGAGGTGTTCGTGCCTTCGTTGCCTATTTAGATCGGAGTAAAAACGCTCTTCATACTCCCCCCATTATCATTCAAGGGGAAAAAGATGGCATTATCACCGACTTGGCTATGGAATGGACAGACAGCTATCATGAAACAAGCCTGTGCTTTACGAACAATATTCCGCAACGAGATGGGGGAACTCACCTTGCAGGATTCCGAGCAGCTTTAACCCGCGCCATCAATGCTTATGCCGCAGGAATGAATCGAAAAGAAAAATTAGTCCTTACGGGCGAAGATATGCGAGAGGGATTGACAAGTGTATTATCAATAAAGGTTCCTGATCCTAAATTTTCCTCTCAAACAAAAGATAAACTTGTTTCCTCTGAAGTTCGCCCGGCCGTAGAAGGTCTTGTGGGAGATAAATTTCAGCAATGGCTAGAAGAGCATCCTCAAGAAGCCAAGAAAATTATTGAACGCATTGCGGAAGCAGCCCTTGCGCGCGAGGCTGCAAGAAAAGCCCGCGAACTCACCCGTCGAAAAGGAGCTCTTGATATCGCCTCTCTTCCCGGAAAGCTTGCGGACTGTACAGAACGAGACCCCGCAAAGAGTGAGATCTTTATTGTGGAAGGAGACGGAGCAGGGGGGTCTGCAAAACAAGGGAGAGAGCGACAGTATCAAGCTATTCTTCCTTTACGAGGAAAAGTTTTAAATGTTGAGCGTGCCCGCTTTGATAAAATGATTCACTCTGAACAAATTGGAACCCTGATTACAGCTTTAGGCATGGGCATTGGTCGGGATGACTTTAATGCGGATAAGGCGCGCTATCATAAGATTATTCTTATGACGGACGCGGATGTGGATGGAAGCCATATTCGGACGTTGCTCCTAACATTCTTCTATCGCCAAATGCCAGAGGTTATTGAAAGAGGATATCTTTATATTGCTCGCCCCCCCCTCTTTAAAGCAAAAAGAGGAAATTCGGTGCTCTATCTTAAGGATGAAAAGTCCTTAACCCAGTATCTTATCGATGGAGGCTTAGAGGGCACAAGTTTGATGCTTCAAAATGGGGCCCAAGTGGCAGGGGCCGACTTGCGGCGTATTGTTGAGGTGTGTTTACAAGTTCAAGAGATGGTAGAAACACCCTCTAAGCTCATTGGATGTCCCTATATTTTAGAGCAGGCCGCTGTTGCAGGCATTTTGAATGTGGATGAATTTCCAGAGAAGGGAGACATCTGGACACAAAAATTTGTAGAGCGCCTTAATCTTATTGCTGAAGAAGGCAAAAAAACATGGCAAGGACATCTAGATGAAGCTCATACTCTTTCCGTAAGTCGAACTCTTCAGGGTGTGGAAGAAGCCTATAAACTTCGTTTGTCACTTCTCAATACGGCTGAGGTACGCCAATTGGATCGTCTCAAAACTTCCTTACACGAAGTTTTCATAGGTCTTCCGTCTTTGAAAACTAAAGATGATACTCAGTCTATTTCCGGCCCTCTCGCTCTTCTTGACTTAATTATGGAACGCGGTCGAAAAGGACTCAACATTCAACGTTATAAAGGACTCGGAGAGATGAATGCCGAGCAATTGTGGGAGACGACCTTAGATCCTGAGGTGCGCACCTTGTTGCAGGTGCGGGTGGAGCATTTGGACCAAGCCTCTGAGATTTTTTCTACGTTGATGGGTGACATTGTGGAACCTCGTCGTGATTTCATTCAAGATAATGCCTTAAGTGTGCGAAATTTGGATATTTAACTTGAGTTGAGCTTTGAATAAGGGTTTCATTTTTTATTTTATAAACAATATATTACGTCATTGCGAGGAGTGAAACGACGAAGCAACCCAGAAAAAAGAATTTATTCTGCGGAATACATCTTTTTTAGTTTGCTAGAGAAGAGCGGAACTTTATGTGGATAAAAAAGGCTGCATGTCCTTCAGACATGCGCTATTTGCGCTGGGTTGCTTCGTGGTTACACTCCTCGCAATGACGCCAACTACTTGTGTTATATAAGAGAGTTTAATGTCTGAAACCGTTATTTTAGTTGACGCAGTCGATCGTCCTATCGGCACCCAAGAAAAGTTGGCAGCTCATCTAATTCCGCAGCGTCACCGTGCTTTTTCTATCCTTATTTTTAATGAAAAAGGGGAAACCTTGATCCAAAGGCGTGCTTTGGGGAAATATCATTCCCCTGGTCTTTGGGCCAATAGTTGCTGTGGTCATCCGCGTCCTGGGGAAGAGGTGGAGGAGGCCTCTAAGCGGCGCTTAGGGGAAGAGGTGGGATTTACTTGTGATCTGATTCCTCTCACGCAGGTGTGTTATACCTTAAAACTTGAAAAAGACCTGTGGGAACTTGAATATACCCACGTTTTCAAAGGAATCTATGAGGGAAAAATCTTCCCTAATCCTGAAGAAGTTTGTGAGATCAAATGGATCCATCCCCAGGCTCTTAGGGAGGATGTTATAAGTCATCCTTACAACTATGCCCGTTGGTTTCGTTTGTATGTGCTGAAACACTTTGAGAAAGTTTTTACTTCGTGTCCTTGATAGGAGTTTTGTTTTGCAACTTTTGTTCCTTTATTGCGCTACTCCCATAACAGCAACAACCCTCATATTCATATTGATTCGCCTGACATGGAGGTGGATTGGGCGCATCGAAACACCCCGTGCCACCACACGTATCACAGCAATCTGCCATGACGCTCCATGAGGTCGGTAGAATCGTTCCTACAACGACTAAAATAAAGCTGAGTCTTTTAATGATATTCTGAAAAACATTATATCTTAGCATAAGATCCGTCCTTCGAGTTTAAGTGAGTTCAATCCTTTAAACAGGGCTGTCCTTAAGATGTATAATTACACCAGTCATGTTACTATTTTCTTAATGAGAAGATATATTTTTTTAATAGCATACAAAAAACAACTCTTTTCTCCCGCTTGACCTGAGAGAGAGAGATGACTAGGTTCATCACGATGCGAGGAAAACAGTAAAAAATAATGATGAGCACACCTATCCATGAAACTCAATCCTGAAGATCGCCTAGGCGTTTCAAGTCATGAACCTGTCAAGATAAAGGCAAAGAAGAAGAAATCTCCTCCGCCACCTCCGCGTCCACCGCGCCAAAAAAAGGGTCCTTCTTTATGGCCCTGGATTTTAAGGTGGACCTGCATTCTTTTAATTTGGGCTGTTTTTTTAGGAGGCCTTTTTGTTCTTTGGTTTGGATATGATCTTCCTGATATTGCCAAGCTTCAACAAACAGAAAGACGTCCCAGCATCACAATCCTTGCAAAGAATGGGACAAAGCTTGCGACCTATGGGGATTTGCACGGTCAAATGGTGGACATTAAAAAACTGCCCCCTTACGTTATTCAGGCCCTTTTAGACATTGAAGATCGGCGTTTTTACTCCCACTTTGGCGTTGATCCTATAGGTCTTCTTCGGGCGTTTTGGATGAATTATCGAGCAGGACATGTGGTGCAAGGAGGAAGCACCATTACGCAGCAGTTGGCCAAAAACTTTCTTCAAGCAGAAAAACTGTATGATGTGAATGATCGTTCTCTGCGTCGAAAGATCCAAGAAGCTCTCTTGGCCCTTTGGCTTGAACATAAATTCACAAAAGATCAAATCCTGACCATTTATTTAAATCGCGTTTATTTAGGATCTGGAACCTTTGGACTTGCGGCTGCCTCCCAACATTATTTTGCAAAAAAACCGCAGGATTTAAGCTTGTATGAGGCAGCTGTCATTGCGGGCCTTTTAAAAGCTCCTTCCAAATACTCTCCGTCCAACAACCCCCAATTGGCGGATCAACGGGCCGCTCAAGTTTTAGACAACATGGTAAAAGAAGGCCATATTAGTGATGGAGCGAGGGATGCTGCGCTTGCGCTTGCTTCTTCTGCGGAGGAAACCTTCAAAGGTTCTGCCATTCGCTATTTTACCGATTGGATCGTTGATCTTTTGGAAACAAAAGTAGAAGTGATGGATAGGGATCTTATCGTAACAACAACCCTAGACCCACAACTTCAAACTCTTGCAGAAACAAAACTTGCCCAAGTTTTAGAAGAAAAAGAGGAGACATCTAAATTTTCTCAGATGTCTCTTGTTTCTATGGACTATGAGGGGGCCATTCGGGCTCTTCTTGGAGGGGTGAATTATAAGAAGAGTCAGTTTAATCGAGCAACTCAAGCTCTGCGGCAAGCGGGATCTGCCTTCAAGTTTGTATTATACTTAGCGGCCCTTGAAGCAGGGGTGCGTCCCACGGACCACATCAGTGATTTACCCATACGTATTGGGTCGTGGAAACCTAGAAATAACTCTAAATATAAAATGCGAGGAGAAACCTCTTCTCTTCAAGATGCCCTTGCTTACTCATCAAACACCGTAAGCGTGAGATTAGCTCAACAACTTGGGTTGTCTCGTATTGTGCAAACGGCACGCCGTTTAGGTATGATGGCGCCGCTCCCTGATGACTTGACCATCGTCTTAGGGACGGGGGAAACGACTCTCCTTGAACTCACTGCAGCTTATGCCGTTATTGCACGTCAAGGGTTGAGTGTAACGCCCTATGCCATTTTAAAGATCACAGATCTTGACGGAAATATTTTGTATGTTCACGAGGGGTCTCCTCCCCAGAGGGTTGTTAATCCGTATATAGCGCGTGCTCTTATACAAATGTTGCAAGCTGTGATGGCCTATGGGACAGGAAAAAGAGCGGCGATCGATGGATTTTGTGCTGGAAAAACAGGAACAACTCAAAAAGACAGAGATGCTTGGTTAATAGGCTTTACGTCCAATTATATCACAGGAGTATGGGCGGGAAATGATGATAACACCTCTATGAATCCAGATGCAGGCAGCCCTTCAGCTCGCCTGTGGCACCTTTATATGAGTGAAATTCCTCAAAGTGCTCCTGTATTTTATTCAGAGGAGGCGGAACCTCCTGCAGAGATTCCATCTTCTTCAGGCGGCCTGATTGATGGTCTTATAGATAGTCTCTTCGGGAGATGAGGTGTCTCCACTCATAAAATGTTTGCGACAAAGGGCGATATAGAGATCGTTCCCCCCTATTTCGATTTGGGCGCCTTCCTTGATCATCTTTCCCGTCTCATCCATACGGAGATTCATGGTGGCTTTTCGGCCGCAGTGACAAATGGTTTTTATTTCAGAAATGTCTTCAGCCCAGGCTAAAAGATAAAGACTGCCTTCAAAAGGCTCTCCTTTAAAATCAGAACGCAAGCCATAGGTTAGAACGGGGATCTTGAGTTCATCCACAATGCGCGTGAGCTCTATAACTTGAGTCTTTGTTAAAAATTGGGCTTCATCAACAAGAACACAGTTAAGCTTATTATGCTGAGTATAATCTTTCACGTGCTCAAAAAAGTTGAAAGAAGGCTGAAAAGGGAGGGCTTCGGCTGTAAGCCCAATACGAGAAGACATAACACCTAAAGCATGGCGCGTATCAATGGCAGGAATAAAGAGGAGCGTGTTCATGCCCCGTTCTTGATAGTTATAATTCGATTGAAGCAGGGTCGTTGTTTTTCCTGCATTCATGGCTGAATAATAAAAATGAAGCTTTGCCACGGAGACTCCTTTTAAGGGCTAAGGTTTGTCTTTTATATGCTATAAATAAGAGAAAAAAGTCAATTTTAAGTTGCATGGGATGCGAAAAATCGGCTATTTTCGCTCATTCCTGCGGAGAGGTGGCCGAGCGGTCGAAGGCGCACGATTGGAAATCGTGTATACGGGAGACCGTATCGAGGGTTCGAATCCCTCTCTCTCCGCCAGGTTTCATACGCCTAATCAAACAAAAATCAAGGCTCTTGCGTCTTTATAAGGCTTATGGTTTAATATTTTCCTGTAAAAAGAGGAGTATTAAGATGGCATGCACCTCCTGTTTTCCCAAAAGCCATCATAAGGATATAAAAAATGAAATCATCCCTTCTTAAATCAATGAGTCTTGTTGCATTTTTGGCAGTGACATCCCCTGCGTTTGCGGATGATCCTGTTGTTGCCATCGTTGATGGACAAAAAATCACTTATTCTCAAGTTATGGAGTCTAAGGCGAGTTTGCCAAAGCAATATCAATCAGTGCCTGAGGATAAAATTTTCCCTGTTCTTTTGAACCAAGCTGTTGATACATTATTGATCAATAAGGCGGCTCAAGCTTCAGGCGAAGCTCAAAAGCCAGATGTTAAAAAATCCATTGAGAAAGCAACGGAAGAAATTATTTCTCAGTCTTATCTCTTTGCAAAAGTAAAAGACGTGATAACAGATGCCGCTGTTAAAGCCAAGTATGACGAGCTTATGAAGAATTTCCCGAAAGAAAAAGAAGTGCATTTGCGTCATATTCTTGTGGATAGCGAAGCGACGGCAAAATCTGTTATTAAAGCTTTAAAAGGGGGAAGCGATTTCAAGAAACTCGCTGCAAGCAAATCTAAAGACGCAACAGCAAAAGAGGGTGGAGATCTCGGTTATTTCCGTAAAAGTGAACTTCCTCAGGAACTTGCGGATGCAGCGTTTGCTTTGACTCCTGGGTCTTCTAGTGAGACCCCAGTTAAAACAGACTTTGGGTGGCATGTGTTGAAAGTTGACGATGTGCGCGATGCAAAACCTCCAAAATTTGAAGAAGTGCAAAATGAACTGAAATCACTTTTGACCCAAGAAGCGATTGTGGCTCTCTTAAAAGATCTACGCTCCCATTCTAAGGTTGAGCTTTTTGGTAAGGATGGCAAGCCGTTGCCAGCGAAAGCAGAAAAGTCTGCACCACCTGCAACACCCGCTCCAGCAGCTCCTGCTTCGGCTCCCGCAGCTGCGCCAGCAGCAGCTCCAACTCCTGCGGCACCAGCAGCTCCGGCTCCTGCCGCGAAAAAGTAAGGATCTTATTACCATTTTTCCTCTCTCACCTCGACGAAAGCCGCGTTGTGGGAGGGGGAAAGTGACAGAGATAAGCCACTTACTTTTTTTACTCATTTTCATTGTTAGGTCATGAATCGTCTTTCAAAAGTTTCAAAAACCTTCTCTCAAGCCGCTTCAACCTATGACGCTCACGCTCTTATCCAAAAATTCGTAGCCCAACGGTTGGCTTCTAAGGTTTTATCTCAGCAAACAACGCCTTTGGGAGCTGTTTTAGAAGTGGGATGTGGAACGGGAATTTTAAGCTCTCATCTTGCGTCTCATGCCAACCTCTATGTATTGACGGATCTCTCCCTTCCTCTTCTGGAGAAAGCCCACGAAAAGATAAAAAATGATAATGTTTTTCCCTTAGTGGTCGATGGGGAGAAGCCGTGTTTTTCGGCCTCCTTTGATTTGATCGTCTCCAATCTAGCTCTCCATTGGTTGGCAGATCCAAAGGGAGCTTTGACACGTCTGGCCGCTTGCCTCAAACCTGGAGGACGTCTTTATTTAAGCACACTTGGCAACAACACATTCCATGAATGGCGTACGGCTCATAGCCTTGAGGATGCTCCTTGTGGAGTTTTGGATTTTATCTCCTTTGGGCAACTCAAAGATTGGCTTCCTCTTTCAGGCACGCGTCATGTGGAAGAAGAATGGGTGACAACAACGCCTGGAGATTCCCTTGCATTTTTACGCGGCCTTAAGGCCATAGGCGCGCGTTTAGCCCACCCAAGACATAAGCCCTTGCCTTATAAAACCTTTAAAAAAGTGAGAGATGTGTATGACAAAAATCCTCAAATTTCTTACCAAATTTTATATGCAGCCTATCAAAAGCCTGAAAAGGTGAGGGAGGAGTAAATAAAATTTCCTCTCAACTCCGGGGAAATTTTCTATCGTGTATACTCCCTTGTCATTCCCGAGCTAGTAATGCTTTGTTTTTCAAAGAAAAATATTAGCATTACTTCATCGGGGATCTTCTAAAAGCCAGGAGCTGTGTTAACGAGATTCCCGATGGAGAAGCTCTATGATTTCCTTTGAAAATCAAGGGCTTCTAAGTCAAGCATGACAATAACATAAATATTCTATTTGGTCGATGTTGAGATGTGGATTAAAGAAAACTTTTTCTTCTTTCATCTACAAGGTATAGTGGTTTCAGAGTTTATACCCAGAGAAACCATCACAAAGAATGGATAGCTTTGAATTTAATAAATTAGCCGCGGCAATCCTCATTGCTTTGCTGACGGTAAAAGGGGCAGATTTAATTTCTCGTCACCTCATTCATCCAGAAATGTTGAAAGAACCGGCTTACAAGGTTGAAGGCGTTTCAATAACAGCACAAGCGGGAGAAGCATCCCCTGAGAAAAAGGGGCCTTTGCCCATTGAACCCCTCCTTGCCGCCGCCAGTGTGGAAAAGGGGGCTGAAATTTTCAAGAAATGCACCAGTTGTCATACAATTGACAAAGGAGGCCCGAATCGGGTTGGTCCTAACCTTTATGGAATTGTGGGAGCGGAGAAGGGGAAAGGAAGGGACTATTCCTTTTCACCAGCAATGGCGAGCAAAGGAGGAGCATGGACCTTTGATGACTTGAATACTTACTTGTATAGCCCCCGTGAATTTGTCCCAGGGACAAAAATGGCCTTTGTAGGGGTTAAGGACGATAAAGATCGGGCGGCTTTAATAGCTTACTTGCGTATGCAAAGTGACGCTCCCACTCCCCTTCCAACCACACCTCCTCCTCAGGAGGCAAAATAAGATATATGCTGCCCATTGCCTCAACCCTTCCTGAATATACAGTTACAGAGATCTCTCTTGCCTTAAAAAAGATGGTGGAGACAGGATTTGCACGTGTGCGAGTGAGGGGTGAGATCTCCGGCCTAAAACGCCATACCTCAGGTCATGTCTATTTTGCTCTTAAAGACCAGGATTCTGTTCTCGATGGAGTGTGTTGGCGAGGGAGCTTTCAGGGTCTTTCTATCTCTCCTCAAGAAGGAATGGAGGTCATTGCCACAGGACGTTTAACCACATATCCCGGCCGCTCCAAATATCAAATTGTGGTGGAAGGTATGGAGTTGGCAGGAGAGGGGGCTCTCTTAAAGCTTCTTGAAGACAGGAAAAAAAAGTTTGTTGCCGAAGGTCTTTTTGACGAGGCACGCAAAAAAACACTTCCTTTTCTCCCTTCTCTTATTGGGATTGTGACGTCCCCTACAGGAGCTGTTATTCGAGACATGCTCCATCGTTTAGAAGATCGTTTCCCAGTGCCTGTCCTCTTATGGCCTGTAGCCGTGCAAGGGGAGGGAGCAGCTTCTCAGGTGGCGGCCGCCGTGCGAGGTTTTAATACGCTCGAGACAAAGCCAGATCTTTTAATTGTTGCGCGCGGGGGCGGAAGCTTGGAGGACCTCTGGGCCTTTAACGAAGAATGCGTCGTGCGCGCCATTGCTGAAAGTCAAATTCCAGTCATCTCCGCCATTGGTCATGAAACAGATGTCACGCTTGCAGACTTTGCGGCTGATAAACGAGCTCCAACCCCAACAGCGGCCGCTGAATTTGCGGTCCCTGAGAGACTTCATTTAGCACAAGCTTTGTCTCAATATGGATCTCGCCTCACAACGCGTCTCCAGCATATTCTGTCTCTGTACGAGAGCCAGCTTGACGGCCTTCGTCGTGGACTCCCCTCTCTGGGGGCATGGATTGAAGAGTATGGACAAAAATTGGATGACTATGTCGAACGTCTGATCAATACGAAAGAAAGATTTTTTGAACAACAACAGATACTTCTCGACCATTTAAGTCATCGTCTTTCTCCCATCTTGATGGCAACTTTACAGAACGCCACGCATAGTTTTGAGGCTCTTGCGCAGTTGCTCGAAAGTTATTCCTATACACGAACGCTTGAGAGGGGATTTTCTTTTGTGACAACCCTTGATCAAACTCTTATTCCTAGGAGATCAAAAACAACGTCTCTTCAAAAGGTACAGATCCATTTTTATGATGGATCGGTACAAGCTGAGATAGAAGTAGATCTTCCTCGTCAACAGGCAACTGACTTCTTAGAAGCTACTCTAGAAACTATGATTATTGCTTTAACCGAAGAAGAACTCGTTAAACTTTCTTCCTTTGGGTCTTTTAATGTTCGAAAAAAGGCCAAGCGTATCGGAAGAAACCCTAAAACAAAAAAAGAGGCCCTTATTACCCCAAGGCGGGTCCTCTCCTTTAAGTCCTCTCAATATCTAAAAGAAAAAATTCAGCGTCGGAAAGGCTAACGCTTCAGAAATATACCATGGGGCTGGTCCTCGCCATAGCAGGGGATGATAACCTTTTACACTTGCACGCCAATCGCGCGCTCAATTCCGGCTAAGTCTTTGAGAAGAAAAAGAGTTTTAAAGTTTGCCCTCTGAAAGAGTGCGTCCACATCTTTTCTTTGCCCACAGCCAATTTCAAGGACAGCAAGCCCACCTACTGCAAGGAGTCGCTTAATGTCTTGAACAAGAATGCGGTAGCACTCAAGCCCGTCTTCCCCTCCAAAAAGAGCCAGCGAGGGATCAAACTGTGCCACACTTTTTTCAAGGGTTTCTTTGTCCTTAAGGGGAATGTAGGGAGGATTGCTCATAATAATATCAAAGGGGCCATCGAGGCCTTCTCCCCAATTGCCCTTTTGAAAAGCAGCACGGGAGTCCACTCCATTAAGAGCAGCATTGGAACGGGCCATGGTTAAGGCGTCTTCACTCAAATCAATTCCTAGACCTGTTGCTTTTTTGAGCTCATGGAGCAAAGCAATAAGAAGGCATCCTGAGCCTGTTCCCAAATCCAGAATTCTCCATGGGTCCACTCTACGTTTACCTATCCACTTTAACACCCCTTCTACCAAAAGCTCCGTTTCAGGACGGGGATCAAGGGTATGTTCATTCAAATGAAAAGGAAGGCTCCAGAATTCCCGGACTCCCTTAAGACGAGATAGGGGCTCTCCCTTAAGGCGACGACCCAACCACTCTTGAATTTTATCTTCTTCCCGAGGGGAGGGGAGATAGGTAGGGTGAAGGGTGACAAAAGAGTTCTCTTTCCCCAAAGTGCTTGCGATAAGCCACTTGGCCTCCGAAGACGCGTTGTCTAACCCTGCTTCAGAGAGAGTTTTCTCTACAAAACGATGCCATTCTCCTATGGTCATCTCAGGCTTGTGTTTTATATGGATAATGACATTCCTCTCGTACAGGACAAGTGGGGCACAGAGGTTTGCGTGCTTTACAAATGTACCGCCCATGCAGCACAAGCCAGTGATGTGCTTTTAAAAGCCAGCGAGAGGGGATGCGCTTCATGAGCTCTTTCTCCACCTCAAGGGGAGTTTTTCCAAAGGCAAGTCCTGTTCTATTAGATACACGAAAAATATGCGTATCAACGGCAATCACAGGCTGATGAAAGGCTGCATTCAAAACAACATTGGCTGTTTTACGCCCCACACCGGGAAGAGACTCAAGAGCTTCTCGATTTTCAGGAACGTTACCCTCAAAATTCTCTACGAGCCTTTGACATAAAGCCATAATATTCCGGGCCTTGGTATTATAAAGACCAATGGTGTTGATATATCTTTTGAGCCCGTCTTCTCCAAGATTAAGGAGTTTTTGAGGGGTATCAGCCACCTTAAAGAGATTTTTAGTGGCCTTGTTAACCCCCTTGTCCGTTGCTTGAGCAGAAAGAACAACAGCAATAAGCAGAGTAAAGTGATTCGTTGAATAGAGTTCCCCTTGAGGATTGGGGTCAAGAGCGGAGAGCTTCTCAAAAAACAGGTCAATTTCTTGAGAAGTCATGGGAGCAATCCTTTGTGTCACGAGCGTATTCCCACGACATCATCCATGGAATAGAGTCCTGAGGACCGTCCAAAAAGCCACTGCGCAGCTCGGATGGCCCCTTGAGCAAAAAGGGCGGGATCAAGAGTATGATGTTCAATTTTAAGCATATCCTTCTCCCCTGCAAAAATCACCGTATGGTCGCCTGCAACTCCTCCTCCTCGCAAGACTGCACATTCAATGGTATTTTTAGGCCGTGGAGAGTGAGGTGGATAGGGAGGCGTGTTATCTTTCAAATAGCCTAAGGTCTTTAAGGACTGGGCTATAGAAAGGGTGGTACCAGAGGGAGAATCGAGTTTACGACGATGATGCATTTCTAAAAGACTAATATCATAAGAAGACCCAAGAGTTTCAGCTGCCAAGACGGACAGTTTTCGAAGAAGAGCAATGCCAAGGCTTGTATTTGGAGCAATAATTAAGGGAATTTTGTCAGAGGCTTTCTCAAGAGCCAGTTTCTGGTTATCCGTTAATCCCGTCGTACAGATAACAAAGGGTTTGTTTTGTTGGAGGGCTTCTTGAAGATGAGGAGAGAGTCCTTCTGGTTGACTAAATCCGATGATTACATCAGCGTCTTTAAAAGCGTGCTGTGGGCTATCAGTAATAAGCAGATTAAAGGGATCTTCCCCGATTAACGTTCCCACATCCTTATCCACAAAAGGGTTGCCTGGGCGCGCAAGTGCCCCCACAATTTCAACCTCTTCGCTCTGATTGATTTCTTTGATAACCATTTGTCCCATACGACCCGTGCAGCCCGTAAGGGCCAGCTTAAGTATGTGTTTTTTTGTCATTTCATTTTCTATTTTATCTGTTTCTCAAAAAACTATAGTGCATCCTTTAGCTTATTTAAAGAAAGAGTTGGCCTTTTCTTGGAACTCGGCTATATAAGTTTGCAGATGAACAGAGAAGACTACCTTCTCTCAAGCTGCTTAATTGTTAAGGAGATTTGGTATGCCAAAAATGACATTTATTAAGCCCGATGGAGAAGCTGTTGAAGTGGATGCGCCAAACGGTCTTTCTGTCTTGGAAATTGCTCACCAAAATGGTGAGAAGATTTTCTTAGAAGGGGCGTGTGAAGGATCCTTAGCGTGCTCTACATGCCATGTGGTGGTTGAGCCTGAGTGGTATGAGCTTTTAGCAAGTGCCACAGAGGATGAAGAAGACATGTTGGATCTTGCTTTTGGTTTGACCCAGACCTCTCGTCTCGGCTGCCAAATCATTATGCGTCCAGAGCTTGATGGCCTTGTGGTGCGTCTTCCCGCTGCAACACGGAATATGATGGTGTAATGAAACAAATTCTGTTTCTTTTTTTGTTTAGTTTTGTTGTTGTTCTCTCTTCCTCTGCAGAAAATACACAGGAAAAATCTGCGTCTCAATATTGCAAAGACAAAGGCCATAAGGTAGGAACCCTTGATTTTGAATTTTGTTGCGATCTTAGAAAAAAAGAGGAAAAAAAGGAACACGACCTTCGATCTAAACGAATACTAGGGCGTGATAAGGGCGGGCGGTTTGATAAGTCCCGCGTTAAAGACGAAGCGCTTGATCTAAAACCCCGAGATCCCTCTGATTATGAATGGTATCGCCCGCAACAACAGTAAGTAAGTTTATTCTTCTCTCTATGGTCGTTTATAGCGTCCCACAAGGGTTGCTTGTGCCAAAATATGGCTCTCCATGGCTTTCAAAAGGTCTGCTTTGCTTGCAGTGTCGGGAAGTTGAAGCACCGTATCAAGCGCATAAAGAATAAAGAAATACCGATGAGTCCCACTGGGAGGATTAGGTCCTACATAGTCTCTCGTTCTTGAGGATGTCAGAAGACTTTGCGTACCGTGAGGAAGGTCCTTGATTCCTTCGGCCAAAACACCGGTAGATACTGGAATATTGTACAAAAGCCAATGATTATAGGTTCCACCCGGGGCATCCGGGTCTTCACAAATCAGGGCCAAGGAACGGGTTCCTTCAGGAACATCCTGCCATCTTAAAGATGGCGAGATCTCTTGGCCTTGAGCCGTATACTTGACAGGAATAGTTTCTTGATCGGCAAAAGCTGTGCTAAAAAGTTTCATCGTGGGATCCTCCCTTTTTCCACAAGACAGTAGAAACAGTGTAGCAGAAATCAGAGCTACAGTGTAGCAATATTGAGAAATTTTGAGGAACATCTTCATAGACAAGGTTTTCCCTTTGTTTTTTGTTAAACAGCCTCTCTGACACCTGACTTGCGGCGGGACTCTCCATAGCTAAGGAAAACAATAGTTCCCATTAAAATAAAGGCCCCAAAGCATGTCCAGAAAGAGGGAACTTCCGCAAAGGCTGCAAAGCCAATGAGTGCACTGGCAAACCATTTGGTAAAGCCATAGGGAATGAGATAGCTCACCTCAGCGGAGGCGTAGGCTTTGCTTAAACATAAGTGGGCACTTGCTGCAAGGCCTCCCATGATCAAAAGCCAAGGCCATTGCCATGTCGCTGGCCACACACCGTACAAAAGGGTGGGGATAAAAAGGAGGGGCGCCATAAAGAGGAGAAGATAAACCACGATCAACTGAGGAGAATCTTCTTTCGTCAAACGACGCACCATAAGGGTTGCTCCTGAAAAACAAGTTGCGGCGAGTATAGGGAGAAGCGCCACAAGACTAAAAGCCCCCACCATAAAGGTTGTATGAGAAATGATTCCACCTCCCACAAAGCCTACCAAAATTGCAAGAGATCGTTCACGACTAATGGTTTCCTTTAGAAAAAGCTTAGCACCTAAGAGAGTAATGAGGGGACCTAAAAACATTAAGGCGACCGCTTGAGCCAATGGCATGTAGCTTAAAGAAATATACCACAAAACAACCCCAATGACAGAGAGAGCGATACGACAGATCTGTAAGGTAGGATAACGGGTTTTTAAGGACTCAGGGCCATT
>JACPNY010000040.1 GCA_016185255.1 Pseudomonadota bacterium | reverse complement strand
CATTGATATGTCGGAATTCATGGAGAAACATTCTGTCTCTCGCCTTATTGGAGCCCCTCCTGGCTATGTGGGCTATGAAGAAGGAGGAAGCTTAACGGAAGCCGTTCGCAGACGCCCCTATCAGGTTATTCTCTTTGATGAAGTGGAGAAAGCTCACCCCGACGTCTTTAACGTTTTGCTTCAAGTTCTGGATGATGGGCGTCTGACAGACGGACAAGGGAGAACAGTGGATTTTCGCAACACTCTTATCATCATGACCTCAAACTTAGGCAGCTCTATCTTGGCAGAGCACCAGGGAGAACCTTCCGATAAAGTGCGGGCTCAGGTCATGGAGGTGGTACGCGCCTCTTTCCGCCCTGAATTTCTGAACCGCATCGATGAAATCTTGCTTTTCCGCCGTCTGTCTCGCGAGGATATGAATGGCATTGTGAAGATCCAACTCCAACACCTTTTAAAGCTTTTGAAAGATCGGAAAATCACTCTTGACCTAGATGATGTGGCACTTACGTGGCTTGGGGATCAAGGCTATGATCCCGCCTACGGTGCCCGCCCTTTAAAGCGCGTCATCCAACGCGAGCTTCAAAACCCGCTGGCAACCCTCATTTTAGAAGGCAAAATTCATGAGGGACAAAAGGTTAAGGTAACCGCGGATAAGAAAGGTCTTAAGATTGGGGGGTAGAGGACACTCGTGCAAACGCCTTTGCACCTCCGTCAAGAGCGGAATCTAACCTCAACTTTTTGATGGACAATTGTCGCCATAAAAAAGGTGTAAAGGAAGGCAATCAAAATGCCGAGGTAAGCATTATATCCCTGTTCAATCATGTAATACATGATCATATACCCTGGAAGCACATGGCCAATATATAAAGGATAGCTTATTTTCGACACCCAATTGATTGCTTTACTTATCTTTCCTTCTAGTGTCATACGTTGAGCATAGACATGAATAAAGAAGAAGAATGAAAAGCTTCCTAAAAGGTAACTGACTGTTTTGCTATAGTGCGGATAGCTAAACAAAGGAGACAGAAAGCACGCAAGCAATAAGCTGCAAAGGAAAAGCATTTTGGAGGTAGAAATTTCTTTTTTGAAATAGGCATAAGCGCATGACCCCAAGAGAATAATCATAAAAAATTTCAAGGTCTTCCGAAATAAAATCACAAGATAAAACCAAGAATATTCCTCAGGTTGTGCAAAATAATAGATGCCATAAACCGCAATACTCAGCAAAACGGCTACAAGACAAGCCTTCTCAAGAAAGTCTTTTTTCCAAACACTCCAGATAAGAATAGCAAAAATGTAAAACTTAAGTTGAATTTCAAGTGTCCACACGGCCCCATCAATAAAAGGGTAGCCCAGGATATCCCTCACCCAAAAGAGACACGCCAGCATATGATCCAAAGTGAAAGGAAAAGGTCTATCGAGCAAAGCGTTAAAGACCGCCACAAAAAGAAGGCCCAAAGCAAAACAAACAAAATAGGTGGGCCAGAGGCGCAAAACCTTATGTTTTAAAAAAAGCTTTAAGGAGTCATATTGACGCAGAGTATGGTGAATAAGAAACCCTGAAATAAGGAAAAAGTAAGCAACCCCTAAGTGTCCAATATCAATGGGGAAATCATACACCGTTTCCAAATAAAAAGGCTGAGGGAGATCGAGAAGCTCGACTTGTAAATATACTGACCAAACATTTTGATAAGCAAAGAAAAAATAAAAAAAATGATAGAAGAGAACAAAGAGAGCGCTCGTTCCTCGTAAAATATTTAAAATATTGTATTCTTTGTTTGACATGCTTTATAAATAATATCATGACAAGATAATTTCAAGAGAAAATCGGAAGAGAAGATTAGAAAACGTCCTCTGGCAAGCAATCTCCGCAAAAAAATTTGATTTTTCCCAAATTTATCAGTATAATATTAATTTTTAATTTCTCGCCTCTTTTATTGTGGAGCTAGGGCATGTCAAGAAATTTAACAGAACGCTTAAAGAAATTACACCATCAAGCAGATTGGGTTGGCGTAAGGGAAGTCAAAGAAACCCTTAGGAATTGCATAGCTCGCAATGGGAAAATAGAACAAAACACAATGACCATCGACCATGGCCTTATGGTTGAAGTCCTCGTTGATGGCCAATTTGCTTATTGTGGCACAAGTGATACGAGCACCCAGGCTTTACAAACCGCTTGTGATCGGGCGGTTCTCTTAGCACGCCACATGTCCTCCCGGAAAATCTTTCCTTTTACGCCAGACCATCGCCCCCTTGCTGTTGGGGAGTACCATGCGCCGGCAGAAATCCTTCTGAATAAGGCAACCGCTGGAGACGTTGCGGGACTGCTTATTGACGCTACACAAAAAATGAAACTCTCAGACAAGATTGTCAACTGTATGGCTCACGCTTTATTGAGCGAGAAAGAATCGACTTTGGTAAGCAGTACAGGATCTCACATTCATCAGGTCTTTTCCTCCGTGGCCTCTATCATGAGCGCAACAGCTCAAGATGGATCAGAGATACAAACACGAAGCACGGGAGTTCCCTGTCATCAAGGAGGCCTCGAATTTTTAGATAGAGCGGTCATTGAAAGAGAGGCCGAAAGAGTAGGTCGGGAATCCTTAGAATTATTGACAGCCGAACAATGCCCAACGGGTGTGTATGATTTAGTGTTGGCGCCGGATCAACTCTATCTACAAGTACACGAGTCAATAGGCCATCCCTTGGAGCTTGACCGCATCCTGGGAGATGAGCGTAACTATGCGGGGTGGAGCTTTGTTCAGGCATCTGACTTTGGAAAGCTACAATACGGGTCTCCTTTGCTCAATGTTGTCTTTGATCCGACTCTCATGAGTGAATATGCCTCCTATGCCTTTGACGATACAGGCCTTCCTGCAACACGTCAGTATCTTATTAAGGACGGGATCTTACTCCGTGGCATTGGAGGAATTGATAGTCAAAAACGTTTGGCTCTTCCCGGAGTTGCTTGTTCACGCGCAAGCTCGTGGAACCGCCCTCCTATTGACCGGATGGCTAATATTAACATTGAACCCGGAGACACGTCTTTTAACGAGATGATCTCTGGAGTAGAGCGCGGCATTTATATGACCACAAACACATCATGGTCGATTGATGACTACCGTAATAAATTCCAGTTTGGATGCGAGTATGCACGGCTCATTGAAAATGGAAAGCTTACAAAAGTACTGAGAAACCCTAATTATCGAGGCACAACAAAAACTTTTTGGCACAATTTAAAAAAAGTAGGAGACGCGTCAACTTTCGAAATTTGGGGATCGCCTGGGTGTGGCAAAGGTGAGCCTAATCAAGGCATCACGGTGGGACATGCTGTTCCTGCTTGTTTGTTCGGTGACATCGAAGTCTTTGGGGGGTCATTATGAATCACGATGTAAGACAGCAGCAAAAAGAAGAGTTGAAAGCTCTTGGCAAAGCCCTTTTTCATGACCTTAAAGCACATGAATCCATGACTCTCACATACTCTGGAGAAAAATCATTATTTATCAGAATCAACCAAACGAAAGTTTGCCAAGCATCTCATATAGATCAAGGGTTTGTGTCGATGGATTTTATCTCGCACAACTGCCATACGGAGACCACTTTTTCAATAACAGGGCAACTCACAGAAGACTTAAAAAGAGCCTGGGAAGCTTTGGGAAACTGCCGTAATGAATGTAAAACCTTACCTGAAGACCCTTATATTGTCTTACCCGAAGAGGGAGAAAGCAGTGACGAAAACCATTATGGGAAGCTTGCTCCAGAAGACAAGCTAGCAGACATTTTGCTTAAACCTGCAGAGCCGTGCGACCTTGCTGGGCTTTATGCTGCTGGGATTCTCATGCGCGCCTCTATGAATTCAAAAGGGCAATTTCATTGGTTTTCAACGGAGAATTTTTATTTTGATTACTCTCTTTATACCTCCTCTCAAAAAGCTATTAAGGCCACTTACGCAGGAAGCGAATGGGACGATGAGAAGTATACGGCCAGCCTTCAAGAAGCTAAAAGGCGTTTAGAAATACTTGAACAGCACCCACGAAAATTGACTCCAGGAAAATATCGTGTTTATTTAGCCCCTCCAGCCGCAGCAGAATTTTTGAACCTCTTGACATGGTCAGGGTTAAGCGAGCAGAGCTTGCGACAAGGTCAATCTCCTCTCAAAAAGCTTTCGGAAGGAGAGATGAAGCTATCTCCTTTGTTTTCCTTAGACGAAGATTTTCATCTAGGATTAATCCCACGTTTTAATGAATTTGGAGAGATATCTCCCTTAAAGATCTCTTTGATTAAAGAGGGAGAATTGGCATCTCTTTTGGTCAATAAACGTACGGCTCAAGAATATAGCCTGACCTCAAATGCAGCCAACATTTCAGAAACACCACGGTCAGTGAAGGTTCAGCCTGGAAACTTGAAAGAGTCAAGCATACTCTCCCGTCTTGGAACAGGAGTCTACATCTCAAATCTCCATTATTTAAATTGGAGCGACCTCCAGAATGGCCGCGCTACAGGGATGACGCGATATGGATGCTTTTGGGTTGAGGAAGGTAAGATTGTTAGCCCCATTCAAGACATGAGGTTTGATGAAACTTTATATAATGTTTTTGGAGATTGTCTTGAGGATTTAGGAGAAAAAGCAGAACTCATTCCTCATATTTTCAGTTATGGCGAACAAAGTTTAGGAGGAACCTCCGTTCCAGGAATGCTCTTAAATAATTTTACCTTTACGCTTTGATAAGGACATGAGGAATTTATTGTGGTTGTTACAAAAAAAATAAGCTCTTTCCTTTTAAACCTTAGACATCCATACTTATCTCATGAGTATTTCTAGACCTAACCTTCATTCTTTAACCTCAGACCTTGTGGCCTTAGCCGAAACAGCTGGAGATCTCATTTGCTCCATTTATGAAGAAGAGGTTGAGGTTTTTGAAAAAAAAGATGGATCTCCTGTGACGCGCGCAGACCATCAAAGCCATAAGCTTCTCCAAGAAGGGCTTAAAAAACTTACCCCCACTATTCCCATAATTTCAGAAGAAGATGCAGCCTCTTGGCAAACAAAAAGCCCTCTTTATTGGCTTATTGACCCTCTGGATGGAACAAAGGGATTTATTCACAAAAATGGACAGTTTTGTGTAAACATAGCCTTGATGGAGAATGATCGTCCTATTTTTGGTCTTATTCACCTCCCGCTCAGTCAAGAAACCTTTTATGGCTATGAAGGAGAGGCTTGGAAGCATTTACAGGGACAGATCATTCCTATCCACACCCGATCTACTCCTCCTCAAGGAATGACGCTTCTTTTGGGTGGTCATGGAAAAAAGTTTCAAGGGCAAGAAGATGTCTTTTTAAAAAGCTATCCCATCACTAAAATTGAAAGAATTCAAAGTGCGATTAAGTTCTGCTCTATTGCATCGGGAGCTGCGGATCTCTATTTAAGGTTTGAGGCATGCTCTGAATGGGATACAGCTGCGGGACATGCTCTTGTGGAAGCCGCAGGAGGAACCATGGCAAATATTGATGGGTCCCCCTTTTTGTACGGTAAGCCTGGATTGTTAAATGAGGCATTTGTTGTTTTTGGACATAAACCATGATCTTTTTACCCACGCTTGAAAATATTCAAAACGTTTTGTCTGCATTACGTAAAGGTGAAGTTATTGGCTTGCCTACGGAAACTGTTTATGGCCTTGCGGCAGATGCCACTCAAGATCACGCCGTTGCTCATATTTTTGAAAAGAAACAGCGTCCTTCCTTTAATCCCTTAATTATTCATGGATATTCACAAGACGCTTTTCAAGGACAGGTAATCTGGAATGACAAAGCGGACATGTTAGCACAAACTTTTTGGCCGGGGCCTTTGACACTTGTCTTACAACGCAGTCCCTCTTCTTCCCTCTCTCTTCTTGCAAGTGCAGGGCTCCCCTCTCTTGCCATCCGTGTTCCAAATCATCCCGTAGCCTTAAACATTCTTCACCTCTTCGATGGGCTTTTAGCGGCTCCCAGTGCAAATCTTTCAGGAAAAGTCAGTCCGACCCAAGCAAGTCATGTGGAAGAAGACTTTCCCGACCTTCTTATTATTGAAGGGGGATCTACATCCATAGGCCTTGAATCTACCATTGTGGATTTAACTGGCCTCTCCCCTCTTCTCCTAAGACCTGGTGGAATTTCTCGGGAAGATATTGAATCTATAATTGGTCCCTTAAAAACCCCTAGCTTCTCCCCCATCAAAGCACCTGGAATGATGAAAAGCCATTATGCACCAAGTCTTCCTCTCCGACTTAACGTAGAAGCCCCTTTACAAGGAGAAGCTTATTTAGCCTTTGGCCCCACGCCGTATGAAGGGCCTCATATCCTTAATCTTAGTCAAACGAAAGACCTAGCAGAAGCTGCCGCAAATTTTTTTAAGATGTTGCGGTTTCTGGATCATCCCCCTTTTCATGGGATTGCTGTGGCTCCCATTCCTCTTACGAGGCTTGGACTCGCTTTGAATGATAGACTTCAGCGTGCAGCTGCACCTCGCGCACTTTAAGAAAAACAATCATAAGGCCTCCTATTAAAGCCATCCATGAAGCCCAATGGTTATGCCAAAGGCTATGAGTCACCTCAGCTTGGATAAATCCAAAAACAAGAGTGGCATTACACACAGCAACTGATAGTCGATCTTTTATGTGTTTTTCTACCAACCAAAAACAAGAAGCAAACAAGAGTCCAAATAAAATTCCACCCACGAAGCCTAACTCGACATAAGCTTGGAGGCTATTATTGTGAGGATGTATAACATTTTCATAGCCCGGAGCAAGTTCAGATCCCAATGGCAAATAAGGAGTAGCTCCCATTCCCCATCCTAAAAAAGGTTTCTCTAAGAATTTCTCCGATAAAAATTCCCATCCAAGAAACCGATGGAAAAGAGTATGGTTTTGCATAATCCATTGTAATTTACTCATTACGGAGACAGGAAAAACATACACATAAAGAAGAGGGGAAATAATTAAAAAGGTATAGCTTGAAAAAAGAGCAATGCGTGTTGCCCAAAAAGGAACTGCATAGCTCACAACAAATGCAAGAGAGGCAAGCACTATCCCATAAAACGCTGTTTGACAACGCGTTAAGTAAATAAGAAGGACAAGAAGAAGAAAAGTAGCAACAGAGAGTATCTTGCTTTTATACGCCCACAGTAGCCCACAACTTATAAAAGCCCCTAACCCTAAAATAGATCCTGACGGTTTCATTATATAAAAAATGTCATTTTCTTTGTACCTAGCAAAGGTTCTTATTTTTAAATCATCAGCAACATTCTGAAATATTATAAGACAAATAAGAATAAATCCTGCGATTTTCAAAAGACTATATACTTTTAAAAGAGTATCAGGTGTCGCCTTCATGAGCGCTGAAAGTAAAATTAGAGAAAAGGTAAAGGTAAGACTCATCGTCATAAATATCTTAAGAGCAGAAGGGGGATGTGCTGCCCAAAGAACGCTGAGCCCCCCCCACATCAACAAAAAGAAAAGAAACACAAGAGGCGGTGTAATACATAGAGAAATATTTTTTATTCCTCCCTGCCGCCAGAGTAAAATAAGTGCCATAACGGGCATCAAAATTGACATGAGTTTGTATGAATAGATACCCCCAATAGCAATCAAGAGCGCTAGAAACAAAAGGGCTATATTTTCTAAGGATAATATTTTATTCAATGTAATGAGGATTCCATTTATCGAAACTTCTTTTTGGTATAAGATGACCCCCTTAAAAAGGCAATGAAAAATGACAATCTTCTTTAAAACAATCCTTCTTTTCTTTCTTCTTTCTGCAAAACTTGTCGCATCTCCCGCCCTTTCAGATGAGTCTTTAATACGAGATGCTGAGATTGAATATGTGCTAAAATCCTATACGAAACCTATTTTTGAAGTGGCTCAACTTAATCCAAACTCTCTTCACCTTTATGTTATTAATTCAAATGTAGTCAACGCGTTTGCTATGGGAGGAGGGCGAATTGCAATTAATACGGGTCTTCTTTTAAAAGCCAAATCCGCTCTCCAAGTCATCGGCGTTTTGGCTCATGAAACTGCACATATTGCTGACAATCATGTCATTCGTGGCACTGATGCTATCGAGAAGGCTCTGTTGCAAAGTTTAATTGGAACCCTTGGTGGTATTGCAGTGAGCGTTGCCGGAAGACCCGATGCTGGCATGGGGATTATGATGGGCAGCCAAGAAATGGCAATGCGAGGGTATTTGAAGTTTTCCCGCACACAAGAAGGATCTGCAGACCAAGGAGCGGCGAAATATTTAGATGCTTTAAAATGGTCTTCTCTTGGATGTTTGCAGTTTATGGAACTTTTACGTAAAGATGATTTTATTTCTGAACAACAATTAGATCCTTATGTTTTGACCCATCCTCTCATCTCCGAACGCCTTGATTTTTTTCGTGCCCATTTAAGTACCTCGCCGCATGCACAGGCGACCCTTCCTGATCCATTTGAGGAAAATTTCAAGCGTATCCAAGTCAAGCTTATCGCTTTCACACAAAGTCCCGTTAAAATATTTGCTCGCTTCAAACCCACAGATACGTCGCTTCTCGCACGCTATGGCCGCTCCATTGCTTATTTTCAGAATGCACAAGTTGATGAAGCCTTAAAGGAATTAGACAGCCTCTTAAAAGAATTTCCTCAAGATGCTTTTTTCTGGGATTTAAAAGGACAAATCCTGTTTGAGTCAGGAAAAATAAAAGACGCTATCCTAGCCTATGAAAAAGCTGTTGAGTTGCGACCCGACATCCCTTTGCTCCATGTCAACTTTGCTCATAGCTTAATTGAGGGGGGAAATAACGCTCACCTTGAAAAAGCTTATTCTGCGCTTCTCCGGGCAAGAACAGAAGAACCAGACAATCCTTTTATCTATCGGCTTCTCGCCATTTATTATGGGAAAAAAGAGAAAACAGGCCTTGCTGCGCTTTGTTTATCTGAAATGGCTTTTGAGATCGGAGACCTTGACAAAGCAGAGCAGCAAGCTAAAAGAGCTCTCCATTTTCTCAAAGAAGATGCTCCTAACAAAGCACGCGCCAATGACATCCTGGAAGAAGTAAAGCGACTTAGGAAGCGTGAAAGTTGGCTGGATTAGCTCTTTCCTTCATCGGGAGAAATTTTAATGGAAATATAGCGTGATTCCCCGTCACGGCTGATCAACAACAAAACAGATTTGCGATTGTCTTTTTCTGCTCGTTTAAGATGATCTACCACATGTTGCGGTGTTTTAACTTCATCTTGGCTAATTTCCATAATGATATCACCTGGACGAACACCTTTTTCAGCAGCTGATGTTTTTGGCGCGACATCAACAACAAGAACACCTTCTGTGTCTTTAGCAATATCGAATCGTTGACGAATTTCTTCCGTTAAAGGTTGCAAAGTCATGCCATGCACTTCAATACCTTTGGAGAGTTCTTTCCCCCCATCAGGAGAGGGAATAACGCCCGCTTCCTCTGCCTCTTCATATTCACCAACCTGCACAGGAAGGGTCATAATCTTTCCTTTTCGCCAAATAACGACAGGCACTTGAGATCCCACAGGAATCTCTCCTACGATGCGCGGCAAGCTTTTCTCATCGTTGATCTCAACAGATCCCACCTTCAAAATGACATCTCCTGATTGGAGTCTCGCTTTTGCCGCAGGCCCATCTTTCACAACATTCCCTACAAGGGCTCCCTTGAGTTCTTTGAGCCCCAATCCCTCTGCAATGTCTTCAGTAACAGGTTGGATATGAACCCCCAGCCAGCCACGCTTAGTGCGACCGTACTGGCGAATTTGATCTACAACCTTCTTGGCAACTTCCGAGGGAATAGCAAATCCAATGCCGACGCTATTACCATTAGGCGTAAAAATAGACGTGTTCACACCTACAACATGTCCCTGCATATCAAACATAGGGCCTCCAGAATTCCCTAAGTTTATAGAGGCATCCGTTTGTATATAGCCATCTACAAAATCGCCAGAACGCGTATTTTCTGAAATATTGCGAGAAAGGTGGGAAACAATTCCTGCTGTTACCGTCCCTCCCAAACCAAAGGGGTTTCCAATAGCAATAATCCAATCGCCCGTACGAAGTTTTTCTGAGTTTCCCCATTGAACAAAGGGAAGCTTTTTATCCGTTTTTACCTTTAAAACAGCAATGTCTGTGCGACGATCACGTCCCACAAGAGTTGCTTTCAGTTCTGTATTATCATTTAAAATAACCGTAATTTGATCAGCGTCGGCGACAACGTGATTGTTAGTTACAATGTACCCCTCCGGATCAACAACAAACCCTGAGCCTAAGGATGTAATATTGCGTGGCCCTTCCGGCTGCATACGATCAAGGAAATCCTTGAAAAAATCTTCAAGCGGCGACCCCTTAGGATAAGGAAGATCGAGAGATTGACCCATGTCCGCGCGCCCACGGATAAAGGTTGTAGTGGAAATATTCACAACTGCCGGCAAGAGAGGAGCTACCGTATCCGCAAACCCATTGGGTGCTGTTGTGGGTGAAGGCGCATTCGTTGAAAACGAATTACTTACAAAAGATGCAGATAGGACAAGGGTTAAAATGATTCTCTTTAAACACGAGTTAACGGACATTTTTGATACAGCTCCTTACCGACTTAAGTACTTAAAAAAACTATCTTTAGGGGAGAGAATAAAGGTTGTTGTCTCATTATTCAAGGCTACCTTATAGGCATTTAAGGAGCGATAAAAATCATAAAAACCGATATCTTTTCCGTACGTTGCAGCGGCCTTTTCCGTCACATAGGCATCTCCTTGCCCTCGAATTATTTCAGACTGTTTTGTGGCTTCTGCTAAAATAATTGTACGCTCTTTATCTGCGGTCGCTTTAATTTCTTGAGAGATTTCATCTCCACGAGATCGAAACTCTTGTGCTTCTTGTTTACGTTCACTGATCATACGATTAAAAATAGCCTCACTGTTTTCAGGGGGCAAATCCGTCCCACGCAATTGCAAATCTACCACTTCAATTCCAAAAGCTTTGGCAGCTATATTCATTTGATCTCGTATAGTTTTTGCAATTGTGGCTCTTTTTGGGGAAAGTACATCTGTTAGTTTAACTTGACCCAAAACACTGAGCGCAATTGATTGGTTTAAAATACGCAACCGTTGCTCAGCGCCCTGCTCGTTTTGAACAGTTCTATAGAAAAGAGCTGGATCAACAATACGATAACGCGCAAAAGTATCAACAAGCAGACGTTTTTGATCTGCAAGTGTGGCCGGAATCGCTGAAAGATCAAAGTCTAAAATGCGATTGTCATAACTCCGCACATTCTGCAAAAAAGGAATTTTGAAATAAAGACCCGGTTCCTTGATAACCCGTATAAGCTTTCCAAATTCAAGAACAAGCGTTTGTTGCGTTTGCTGCACAATAAAGAGAGACCCCATGAGTATGCCAAAAAGCACGAGAAGAGGGATCGAAAAGACAATCAGCGATCTTGAGTTCATTGGGCAGCCTCCACAGGTTTTTCTTGGACACGTGTAAGTTCAGGAAGGGGGAGATAGGGAAGAACCCCTTGATTTTTGTCCCCATCCATAATGAGTTTAGACGTGTTTTCGAGAACGGTTTGCATTGTATCTAAATAAAGCCGATTTCGCGTCACCTCAGGCGCTGTTCGATATTGGTCATACACCAATTGAAAGCGTGCCGTCTCTCCATCAATATCCGCTGTAACTTTAGCTTTATACCCTTCTGCATCTTGGACAATCTTCTTTGCCTGTCCACGCGCAACAGGAACAATAGAATTACGATAGAATTCTGCTTCGTTTTTCTTGCGTTCCATATCAGCTTTTGCCCGTTGAACATCCAAATAGGCATCATTGACCTTATCTGTCGGAGGAGTCACCTTTAAAAGCTCAACCTGGGAAATTTCCACCCCGAGCTTATAGTCATCGACAAGCTTTTGAAGTAATTCTCTCAGCTGAATGTTAATTTTGCTTCGCCCTTCAGACAATACCTGAGCTATCGGAGTTTGAGCAATAACCGCACGAACAACGCTATCTGCGGCAGCACGAATAGTGGCATCCGGAGATTTTACATTGAATAAGAAATCTCCCAAATTTTTAATGCGCCAGTTCACTGCAAATTGCACGTCAACGATGTTTTCATCACCTGTCAACATCAATGCCCCTTCTCCACTTAGTCCATTGGGAGCAGAGTCTTGATTTGCATTGGAGTTAGTCAAAATATTAATAGACGTAACATTACGAACAAAGGCCGTTTCAATGGGTGCAGGAAAGTGATAATTAAGACCCGGATCCGTTGTACGGACCCATTTGCCAAAACGAAGAACAGCTGCCTGCTCATCTTGTTGAACAGTATAAATCCCCGTCAGAAGCCAGAGAAAGAAAGCCCCTCCAGCCACATACCAGAGAACACGAGCATTGCCTTTTCCATTTTTTGGAAAGAATTCTTTAAACTTGTCTTGGCCTTTCTTGAAAAAGGCCTCAAGGTTAGGATCATCCCCTTCGTTGCGCTTAGGCTTTCGGATCCAGGGATTATCTTTCTTATCATCTCCCCCATACCCCCAAGGACCATCGTCATCGTTCCCGCTCATCCCTACCTGCTCCTTTTCAATTTTATAAATAGAGACTATATATGATCTCTCTTCCTTAAGCAATCAGGATAGCGCATTATGCCCATTGACTCTCAAATTATCACTATCCTTAAAACACTCAAAGATCCTTTGTCCCAGCAAGACATTGTAAATGCTGGCATGGTCCAAGGCCTACACGTAACGTCTGCAGGAAAAGTGTCTTTTGTTTTAGAGATAAGAACAGAATACATGCAAAACGGTATGAAGTTAAAGGAAAAGGCCGAGTCCCTTGTGAAAACCATTCCAGGCGTTACAGATATTCAAATTGCTCTTACAGCAGAGCGCAAACCAAAAGCGCACAATCCTTCGAAAGCTGGCCTTCCAGACGTCCATCACATTCTTGTGGTTGCCTCTGGCAAGGGAGGAGTAGGAAAGTCTACCACAGCTATTAACCTCGCTTGTGCCCTCAAAACCATGGGACTAAAGGTAGGCATTTTAGATGCAGATATTTACGGCCCTTCTCTCCCCCGTCTTGTGGGTATCAATCAAAAACCCACATCGGATGACGGTAAAACAATGACTCCGATTATGGCACATGGCCTAAAATGCATGTCCATGGGATTTATGGTAGCAGAAAAAACGCCTGCGATTTGGCGAGGTCCTATGATTCAAAGCGCCTTCCAGCAAATGCTTCGTCAGACAAACTGGGGAGAGTTGGATGTACTTGTAATTGACCTACCTCCTGGCACAGGCGACGTCCACCTAAGTCTTGTCCAGACCGTTCTTATCTCGGGGGCGCTTATTGTCTCAACCCCCCAAGATCTTGCCTTGATTGATGCCCGTAAGGGTCTCGAAATGTTTTTAAAGGTAGAAGTTCCGGTCTTAGGGTTTGTTGAGAATATGAGCTATTTTCTCTGCCCCCATTGTGAAGAGAGATCAGAGATTTTCGAGCATGGCGGCGTCCATAAGGAAGCTCAAGAGTTGGGAGTCCCCCTTTTAGCTGAAATCCCTCTTCACATGGCTATTCGTGAGACGTCTGAAAAGGGAACCCCTATCGTTTTTGCAAACCCCGATTCCCCAGAGACAAGAATTTATCAAAAGCTTGCGGAAAAACTTTGGACTTCTTTACTCTCTCGTCAGTCCAAATCACTCCACCCTGTCAAGTAAATAACTTCAAACGTAGCAGTCAATTTTCCATCAGGACGTCCAAAGGAATCCTGGTAGATTTCTTCTGCTTTTTTAAAGAGACGAGAGGGTGTGAAGGTTTTCACTCGATCATGCATTTTGTTTGTTTCCCCCATCCCTCGCAAATCTTTCATAAGACTCCAGAGGGAGGCATAGGTCACTGTAAGTGTTTCCGTATCCACAACTGGGTTTTTAAACCCTGCACGCCCTAATAAAAGAGGAGCATCTGAGGGTTGAAGCATGGGTGCAACACGAGGAGATGCACCCCCTTTTAAGGACATCTCAGCCCGCAGGAGGCTTTCTCTTAATTCAACCAGCGTATTGCCTCCCCAAAGGGCCCCTAAAAAGATCCCCCCTGGCTGGAGACAACGCCGAACACTAAGGAGAAATCTAGGAAAATCATTGATCCAATGAGCAGAGAGGCAACTCACAACAAAGTCAAAGGATTCGTCTGGGAAAGGAAGAGTTTCCGGGTGAAGGTGGTTGTGAATAGCAAATGCTTCCACTTTATCTTTTATATCGTCTCTATCTTCCTTAATGTCATCCCCGCGAAAGCGGGGATCCAGAACGTTTTTTACATCTTGAAAACTTTCTTTACACTCACCTACTAAAGCTTTCTCTGGATCCCCGCCTTCGCGGGGATGACAAATTTGTAATCTCTTAAGAGGTGTTAAAGAATAGGGCGATAAATTCAGACCCTCCTTAAAGTTTTTTTTAACATCTTCCATGCGCCCCACGAGCTCACTCCCCACATGATCAAAGAGAAAAGCATGTTCTCGAAAAGTTTTTTGGGCCCTTTTGTAGTGGAGTGCATAGGTATGTGAGTCAAAAAGTGTCATAAACTCTAGATAATCATACTCTTATCTGTTAATGAAGAAAAATATGAAACACATGACAAAAACAGTTTCTTCAGAAGAAGAGGGCGCACGCCTAGACCGGTGTTTGCGCTTGTGGATTCCAAAACTTCCTCAAGGTTTGATTGAAAAAGCTGCTCGTAAAGGCCTTCTCAAGGTCAATGATGAAAAAGCAAAGCCTTCTCTTCGTGTTAAAGAGGGTCAGGCGGTTTCTTTTCCCAAATCTTTTGTAAATCTTGATCTTGACGTGCCGCACAAAAAATCCCTTGCCTTGACGCACGCCGATCGAAAATGGTTGAAGGACCTTATCCTTTTTCAAAACGCTGACATCATCGTTCTGAACAAGCCGGCAGGCATTGCTGTTCAAAGTGGAACCAAGCAAAGCAAGTCTTTGGACGCGATGATGAAGGCGTATGATGATACACTCAAACCCCGCCTCGTTCACAGGCTTGATCAAGATACATCTGGTATTCTTGTGTTCGCTCTCTCCCTCCCCATGGCACGCTGGCTGACAAAGGCTTTTAAGGAGCGAAATGTTCACAAAACATATTGGGCCATTGTCTGTGGCGTACCTCAAAAAAAAGAAGGTCTTATTTCTCTTTCTCTCTCCAAAAAACCTGAAGGAGAGAAAGTTAGAGTCGACACGGAAGACGGGCTCAGTGCCATAACCTATTATCGGACGATCGAATCTTTGGGTAACCGAATTGCTTGGCTTGAGTTGACTCCTAAAACAGGACGCACCCATCAGCTGCGTGTTCATTGTGCAGAGGGTCTTAAAACACCTATTTTAGGAGATGGAAAATATGGAGGAAAGGATGCTTTTCCTTTAGGGCGCACTCCCCTTCATTTACATGCGCGGGCCTTGACCCTCCCTCTTCCCACTGGCGAATCCATAACATTTGAAGCGCCTCTCTCCAAAGACATTCAAGAAACATTCAAGGAATTAGGGTTCCAGGATGGTTAACGTCCAGGTAAATAGCCAAACTCTTAAAACACCTCAAGGACGTCTCTTCCAAACACCAACCTTAGCTTTAGCAAAAGCAATTGAAGAGGAATGGAAGAAAGACCCCTCCCCTTCCTTCCAACACAAGCCCCTCACCTCTTTGAGTGCCACGGCCTTGGACAAAGTGGCAGATTCCCGAGACTCTTTTATCACTTACGCTATTCACACTATTTCCAGAGATGTGCTTTTATTTTGGGCAGAAACACCCTCTTTCCTTCTCACCCTTCAAGAAGAAAAATGGGCTCCCCTTATTGAGGAAGTAAATGATCTCCTAACTCTTACCTTAAAACCTATATTTTCTTTTTCTCTTCCCTCTCTCCTTCCCACAGAAGAACAACGTCTCAAAAAATTTTTGATCCAGACATCAGACTTTAAACTTGCAGGGTTTTGCCACCTTTTAAATCTCACCTCTTCCTTTTACCTCTCTTATCTGATTTTAGAAGACCGTCTTTCTGCTGAAAAAGCATGGAATTTGGCCCATCTTCACGAACACACCCAACGACATCTTTGGGGAGAAGATGAAGACGCCCTTTTGCAAGAAAAAATTCAATATGAAGAGTTTCTAGAGACGGTGCGATTTTTAAGGCTGGTCGAATAGAGATCCCTTTTACGACCGTTTGATTAGTCAGGGTCTATGAGAGTCTCTAGATAAGCCATTTCCAAGGCAACTCCTAGGAGTTCTTTTTTGCCCATTCGGACCAGAGAGGATTAAAACTCTCTCCCACCTCAAGAATGTACTTGTGGAATTTTTCTATAAATTCAATACGTTCTTTGAAGAATTTATAATTCCACGCTTGAGGATCAGGCATTTTTGCTAAATTTAAAGGGCCTATGAACCCTTGACGAGAAACAATATCCTGCCAACTCACTTTCTTGGCATTTTTAATGATATCATACATTGTCATTAGCGTTGTTGTCCGTCCATCCCCTGCAGCACAATGAAAATGAATCCATGTATTGGGGGGCAATTTTTTGAAAAATAGCAAAAAAGTATCGACTGTTTCATCGTTAGGCTTGAGATGATCTGTTATAGGGAGTCGAAAATAACCAACATTGACTTTCCCTGTTAGCTGCAACTCAGTAAAAGCCGATGTTATGTCTAAGGTTTGCCAAGCAAGAATTTCTTTATGAACCTCAGAGGGATTTACCATGAATTTTTTTGTAAGTTGACTCACCTCTGCGCTTTTTTTGGTCAGCAATCCTTTCAGCAGATCTTCCTCTGTGGCTAACACAGTTAAGAGAGAGTCTTTCACATTCGCCCAATCCCGATAGCTGTACCAACTGATAGCAAGACCATCGTTAATAAAACCATGGGATTCTTGACGAAGGTCAATAATCACGAGTGGAGAAGGCAATTGGGCAAGCATGGTTATCAGTTGCAGTTGCGAAAACTGCGCGCTTCCTGACATCGGAACATTCTGAAGCCCTGTTGAAGATATATTACTAGGAAACGTAGTGAGTTTGAGAGTATTTGTCGATCTAAAATGCAAAGGTAAGGTAAGGGTATTTTCTGCATTTAAAATCAAAACAGGCGCTTGATCGTTTTGATTGTCATCAGCAAAACTCACACCAATGAAAGAGCAGAAACCCAAAATTCCAATAAGAAAATGGATTGGTCTTATCATTTTTTTTATCCTTTTTTATTCATACTTCATTATATATTTTCAAGAAAATTTCTTAATATTAGATTAATTATCTCAAGAGAGGGTTTGAGACACTCTAAGGTAAGCGGGAACGTTTATGAAAGCTCTCTTCCTAAACACCTACGTAGGATCAACTCGCCCATGAAAGGGTAGAGGCACACCGTCAATGTGCACGCTTTCTTCCTCGAAAAAAGTTCTACGATCGAAAGATAAGCCCGTTAAGAAATCTTTAACACATTATGAATAAATTAAAAAACAGACCTCAGAAAAACAGAAAGGAATAAGAACATGAAAAAAATTATGATCATGAACGTCATGCTAGCAAGCGTTAGCTTAGGAAGCAATCTTGTACATGCAAGCTTGGAGGAGTGTACTCCCGACAGGATAGTGCCTCTTCTACACGCAGGCTCCGTACAGAATCAGTTCTTTGTATCAGGCGGGAAAAGTTATGCCGCATATATTAACGACAAAACACAGTCGTTCCTTGATGATAAAACAAGAAAAGAGCTGGGCGACGCCCAAGTATCAAATACACACACCCAGTGGTTCCCCTCAGCGAATCCTGCAAACGCGTACTGTGATATACATATCACACATCATGACAAAACTATTACTACAATTCAATTGTATCCTCCCAATACTACATTACTACCAAAGTATTAAAAACGACACTACAAAATAAAACGAAAACCTGGCATCCCCTAATCCTGGCTTTCCTTCTTAAGCTTTTGCCACAAGGCTGACAACTCAGCTCGAGGGGCGTTTTGAAGAGAGACACCTTGTTCCTTTGCAAAAGACTTAAGCCGTTCATAGCGTTTGATGAACTTTTGTATCCCCACCAGAATAGCCTCTTCAGGATTCACATTACAATGTCGCGCAAGGCAGGTACAGGCAAGGAAAAGATCTCCCATTTCCTCTAGTAAGGCTTCTTGTCGCACAAGAGAGTCTGGTTTTTTTAATTCTGCAAGAACTTCCTCTGTTTCTTCCTGAACTTTTAAGACGGCCTGAACGGGAAACTCCCAGTCAAACCCTTCTTGGGCTGCCTCTAAGGAAAGGTCATAAGCTTGCCTTAAAGGTGAGCTTGAGGAAGGAATAGGACGGTTCTGAAAAGCCTCTTTAAGCATCTTAATCCTCTCAAGTTTAAGCGCAGGATCGTAGGTCTCACTCATCTCTCCCCATACAGGTCCCGGCCAGGCCGCATCATTCTCATAGCGCGCAATAACATGAATATGGAGCTGAGGAACTCTGTTCCCAAGATTTGCCACATTCAGTTTAGTAGGATGAAACAGTTGGCGCATTATCTGGCTTGCCGTCGCAATCTCTTGCATCAGCTTTTGCTGATCCTCGGAAGTTAAGTCGATCAACTCAACAAGCCCATCCTTCTGAGGAACAAGAATAATCCAGGGAAAAGCCGCATTATGACTCAAGCGGACCTGAGAGAGGGGTAGGTCTATGACGTAAGTCGACTCAGATTCTAGACGAGGATAAAGATGCATATTAAATTACCTTGGCAAGGGAGAGAGTTCCAGCATTCATTGGCTTATCAGGCCAGGCCACTTCCTTATATCCAAGGTGGGTATAGAAACCTTTGGAGTCACTTTCCGCGGGCACCCGCAGCAGTCCTATGTGACGCCTTTTTAAAAATTCTTCTACTAAGGTTAACATCTTTTTGCCTAATCCTTGCCCCACATAAGGAGCATCAATGGCAACCCATCGCAGGGATGCTTCTTCATTATTGATAATATCAACCCGCACCGTTCCTAAAATGGTTTCTCCATCCTTATCCACAAAAACAAGAGGAAACGTGTTGTTTTTTTTCTCTTCCTTATCCTCAACATCATACAGCTTGTCAGGACAGTACATCATGTGTATCTGCTCTTTTCGAATCCGATGATAATTCTCCCATTCTTTTTTATGCTTAGGACTCCGCAGACTATAGCCCTCTTCTATAAGAAAGACTGGAAGGTTTATCTCTAATACAAGACCAAACCTATCCTTTAAAATC
Organism: Pseudomonadota bacterium; assembly: GCA_016185255.1. Lineage (GTDB taxonomy): Bacteria > Pseudomonadota > Alphaproteobacteria > UBA9655 > UBA9655 > UBA9655. The sequence goes on along the minus strand of JACPNY010000040.1, from coordinate 26,542 downwards.
TGCCTATAATCTTCATCTCTCTCTAGAATTTCTATATTTTGTCCTTGAGGTGTATCATAAGAAAACCGATTGCCTTTGAGGATTAAGTAACCTTCTTCCATAGGCTTTGTACAAATCCGTTCCTTTGCAAAAGGAGAGGAAGGTGTTGTTTGATGGTAGAGGTTACGTCCCTGAAAATCAGCCATCTCTTGTTTATGTAATGTGAGAGAATGTAATTTTTCCCATTTCCCATGTTCTCTTTTTTGCCAAACATCAAATCCTTCAGCATTTTTTGAACATTTATACGCTTGACCATACTGAATTTGTTCAGCTTCCGTGTCTAAACAAAGAGGATAGATCAATCCATTCCCCCATCCCACATCCGCAATCCAGCGTTGATCAAGTGTCACGAGATTTATCATATGGCTACTGTCGGGAAGCAGCTCTCCATCCTCATCTATTAATCGCGCGCGACAGAGATGCGTTTTAAACCCCAAAGATTGAAGGAGATAATAAAAAAGCCCATTAAGCTCATAACAATACCCTCCACGCTTGCGAGTGATAAGTTTATCGAACAAATGTTGTTCCTCAAGCACAATAGGAACGTGAAGGTGAATATCAAGATTTTCAAAAGGAATCGCAAAAACATGCGCAGCGTGGAATTTTTTTAAAGTTTCCAAAGAAGCATCAAGTGGCTTTGTGCATTCAATCCTCTCCAGGTAGGAGCGCAAAGCTTCGGATGTTTCATCCATAAGTCGTATCTCTAATACTGAGAACTGATTACTGAAATGGCGTCCCCAGCGGGATTCGAACCCGCGTTGCCGCCGTGAAAGGGCGGCGTCCTAGGCCTCTAGACGATGGGGACACTCGATCTTTTCTTTACAAGGTGTTCCCTCTAAAATCAAGGAAGAAAATAGGAGATGGATGATAAAAGAGATGTTGACCTGATTCGCTGTACCAATCAAGCTTTGATCTAACACAAAATTCCAGGAGGAAACAAAGCCGAATAACAGCAATGTAGCTACAGCCATCGCCCTGGCTTTTAAAAGAAATTTTGGACCAAACAATGCCTCCTTAGGTCAAAATCTGTGACAACTTATGATCCAAACTCTCAACGTTTACCTTAAAAAATACCGTATCCACCGGACATATCTCAAACCCTGATGGTAGTTCTTGCTTGGTGAGTCGCACAAATCCATATTTTTCATAAAAACGGTGAGCGGCTTGGAATTTATCAACTGTCCCTAAATAGAGGCGATCAAATCGATGTTTAACAGCAGACTTAATAAGGGCATTCATTAACTTAGGCGCCACGCTTTTGCCGCGATAGGATTGATGGATGAAGAACTTTTTGATCTCCGCAGTCTGGTCATCGATTTTCTTTAATCCAATGCTCCCAATAATGGTTCCATCCTTATCAGTGGCATACCAAAAATTGTAGGAATTGTTATAATAAAAGTCTTCTTCAGCCCTTAAGATGCAAGCATTGATGTCATCGGTAATGGGCAATGAAAATTCACCTTTTTGAATCGTTTCAATCATGGTGATGATTTGTTTGCGAATGGTGCGGGGGGTGGAAAGCCTGTGGATTTTGACTTGGTCTCGAAGACATCTGCTTTTTTCCAAGGCACTTGCGTATTTTTCTATGGCATTGATAATTTGATCTTGATCTGCTTCTGTTAAAAACTCAAAAGCTCCCTTTATTTTGGTATTAGAAAATTCATCAATGTTGGCAACCTCAAGTTCTCCTTTTTTGGTGATGCGTAAATATTTCTCTCGTTTGTCTGAACCCTCTTGAAAAGATACAAGGTCGTTTTCAATTAACGCACTGACAATGCGTGACATGGCAGACGTAGATAAAAGAAGGAGATGCCCTAACTTTGAAATGGTGATGTTTGGCTCTTTACCAATCTCAATCAACGCATGCCAATGCTGAGGGGTCTTTTTTAAATGAGCCTTATTTAATTGCAACATCCCCAACTCTCGAATCAATTTGCGCGAAACATACCTTAAGGGACTAATCCGGTCTTTTTTCATAAATTCACCTCTTGTAAATGCTTTACGAAAACATTATAATAAAATTAGTTGCATATTGCAAGTTTAAATGTCATATTTGTTGTGTCACATTCTAAGGAGATGAAAAATGAAAACGCACCTTTCTTATTTTGAAAATACCTTTAAATTTGAGGATTTGGCTACAATTGATGCTGTAGGAAAGGACGAAAATGGGCACTTCATTCTCCTTAATCAAACACTCTTTCACCCTCAAGGGGGAGGGCAACCATCAGATCAAGGAACTCTTCAGGTAGAAGACGTCACGATTCCTATTCATCGTGTGAAGGCTGTTGATAACATGGTTAGACATTATACAGATAAAAATTATAGTTTCCTCATTGGTCAAGAAGTGACGTCTTCTCTTGATCAAGCTATGCGCTTAAATCATGCACGTCTCCACACAGCGGGACATTTGATTAGCAATATCATAGAAAACATCGCTCCTCATTGGAATACCGTTAAAGGACACCATTTTCCAAATGAATGTTTTGTTGAATTTACGTCTCAAAACGATACGTCGGAGGCTATTTTAATGGAACAGCTTATCCAAGAGATTGAAACATGTATTGAAGCAAATTATTCCATCAGTATGGATCAAATTGTCGGAGATAAAGTGAAAGAGTTATGCTCAAATCTGAAATTTAGCATCCCCAACGATCAGCTCGTTCGAATCGTTCGTATTGGTGATTTTCCTTTTTCACCCTGTGGAGGAACCCATGTTAAAAGTCTCCAAGAACTGAAAGGTCTGGAAATTACACGGATTAAGATAAAAAACAATACAATGAAAATTAATTATGACATTCGATAAAGTTAAGCAATTTAAGCAGTTAGTATAAGGAGCAGTTATGGAACCTCTTCTCTTTGAATACCTTCCCGCAATCCTAAGTTTGTCCGGATTGGTGATGATCTCGCTTATCAGTCCAGGACCCGATTTTGCAATCGTTGTAAAAAATAGTTTAGTTTATTCCCGCAAAACAGCCCTTCTGACAGCCTTTGGTATTGCCCTTGGGATCCTTGTCCATGTGACTTATACGTTGTTTGGCTTAGGATTAGTCATTGCTAAAACGCCCTGGCTTTTATTCAGTGTGAAGTGTTTAGGCGCGGGCTACTTACTATACATAGGATTTAAAGGCCTTCGTGCGAAGAAAACAACTGCACCTTTGGGGGACGTCCATCACAAGCATGATATTCCCCCCCTCTCCGCCATTCGCTCCGGCTTTTTAACCAATGCTCTCAACCCCAAATGTATGCTGTTTTTTGTAAGCTTATTTTCAATTGTCGTTGATCCCAATACTCCTTTTATCATCATGTTCACCTATGGGATTATTATTTTTATTGAAACCTTGGCTTGGTTTGGGTTTGTAGCCTTTTGCTTATCTGGAAAAAGCACCCGGAAAAAGTTTAACGCTGTGAGTCACTGGGTTGAACGCGTCACAGGCGGCATCTTAATGCTCTTAGGAGCAAGACTTCTTTTTATGGTGTAAATTTTAGGGAATGTTCCTCTCACCAGGGTAATGTAAAACAAGGGGATAAACATCATCTGAAGGAACTCCATTCTCATAAGGCAAATATTGTCTTAGAAAATGAAATCACTCTGAAACCCTTAGTGTGACTGGTGGGCGATGAGGGATTTGAACCCCCGACCCTCTCGGTGTAAACGAGACGCTCTCCCGCTGAGCTAATCGCCCCCAAGGGCTATATACCCTAGCTTAAAGGAGATTTCTAGAAAAAAATTAAAATTTCTTACCTTCACATATACTTTAAGCCTGCGCGCAAGTAATCAAATCCTGTTATCAAGGTCAAAAGGGCTGCGATCCATAGGCCAATGGTTCCGAGAAGATCAATGGGAAGAGGAAAACCCGGAACTGTCTCAATAATTAAAAGAGCAAGGGCAATCATCTGAATTGTGGTTTTCCATTTAGCGAGAGAGGTTACAGGAAGAGAGCGGCGTGTCTCAGCCAAAAATTCTCTTAGGCCAGAGACTAAAATTTCGCGACATAAAATAATCACAGCTGGAATAAGGTTAAATCCCTGAATGCGCCCCAGTCCCACCAGCATCAAAAGAGTTGCTGCCACGAGAAGTTTGTCCGCCACAGGATCCAAAAAAATACCAAACCGTGTGGTTTGTTTCAAAGCTCTTGCAAAATAGCCATCCAAATAATCCGTAATACAGGCGAGTACAAAAATAGACGCCGCGATCCAATTGCTTAAGGGGCGATCAAAATAAAATAAGGTCACCACCACTGGTACAAGGGCAATGCGGGCAAAAGTCAGAAGATTTGGAACTGTAGTTTGGCTCATAATATTCTATCTTACTCGTTTCCGTGAAAATAATCATATATTTTTTTTGCCAAATTTTTACTGATACCGTCCACACCCTCAAGGTCCTTAAGACCGATGCCTTCAATCGCTTTAGCTGAGCCAAAGTGTTGCAAAAGAGCGCGCTTGCGGGCAGCCCCCACTCCTGGAATATTATCCAGCCTTGAAGTTGAAATAGCTTTGATGCGACGTGTACGATGCGCTCCTATAGCGTATCGGTGGGCCTCATCTCTTAAGCGCTGTAAAAAATACAAGAGCTTATGGGTGGGAGGGAGCTGAAAAGCCTCTTTCCCTGGCATGTAGAAGTTTTCACGCCCTGCATTGCGATCAGGTCCTTTTGCAATCGCAATGAGCTGAATGTCTGAAATTCCTAAATCTGCAAAGGTCGCCTCTGCTGTAGAGAGTTGCCCTTTCCCCCCATCAATTAACACAACATCTGGCCATTGAGTGGTATCATCCTTATCGTGGGCAAGAGCTTTCGAAAACCGTCGCGTGAGAACTTCTCTGAGCATCCCATAATCATCCCCCGGGGTGCAATCAGACGCGCGCACATTGAACTTCCGGTAAGCCTTTTTTAAAAATCCTTCCGACCCCGCAACAACCATAGCCCCTACTCCCAAAGACCCTTGAATATGGCTGTTATCATAGACTTCAATGCGTTGAGGAACTGTAGGCAACTCAAACACCTCCGCAAACGCACGCAATAAGCTCTCTTGAGAGGCTTTCTCAGCCTTATGGCGTTCTAAGGATTCTCTTGCATTCCCAAAGGCGTGCTGAACAAGCTGAGCCTTCTCTCCTATTTTAGGAACAAAGAGATGAACCCGCTTCCCTGCACGCTGAGATAAGGCCTCCTCCATCAGTTTCATATTTGGCAAAGACAAGTTTAAGAGAATCTCTTTGGGGGGAGGAGCGTCTTGATAAAACTGGGCCACATAGGCCTCTAAAACATCCTCTGGAGAAACATCATCCCCGTGGCTTGGAAAGGCTGCATAGGTCCCGTAATTCGATCCATGTCGAAAGAGGAACAGCTGCACACATGTTTTTCCCTCTGCTGCGTAGATGGCAAAGACATCCGCATCACTCACACTCTTTGTATTGATAATTTGACGCGCTTGAATTGTTGTAAGCGCCCGAATACGATCTCGATAAATGGCCGCTTTCTCATACGCACGCGCTTGACTCTCTCGCTCCATCAGACCTGCTAATTTTTTTTGAACTTGGCTTGTCTTTCCCGCTAAAAAATCACGGGTTTCTTGCACAAGCTTTTCATATTCTTCTTGAGAAATATAGCCCACACAAGGGGCACTGCACCGTTTGATTTGGTATTGCAAACACGGTCTTTTCCGAGATGAAAACACGGTATCCGGGCAGGACCTTAATAAAAAGGCCCTGTGAAGCGTCGTGAGAGTTGAATTCACCGCTTCCGTTGAAGCGAAAGGGCCATAATAGTCTCCCGGGTTGTTCTGCGCCCCTCGATGTTTTGTTAAAAGCGGATAAGGGTGGTTTCCTGTAATGTGAATAAATGCAAAGGATTTACTATCTCGCATCAGAATATTATAGCGAGGCATCAGCTTTTTAATCAGATTAACTTCTAAAAGGAGCGCTTCCACTTCTGTATGGGTTGTCACAAACTCCATACGTATGGTCTCTGCCACCATGCGCTGAAGACGGATTGGGAGACGATCGGGCTGCGTATAACTTACAACCCGTTTTTTAAGATTTTTGGCTTTCCCCACATACAAAACCTCATCCCGCCCATTGATCATGCGATAAACGCCAGGACTGAGAGGAAGCGCCTTGACGTAGTGTTTAATCGTTAGTACGCCTTTTTCAAGAGAGGAGGTTTCTATCGTCATAGAGGTGTTGGGTTTGTCCTTATTAGGTTTTTTCTCGGGTAATTGTAGCTGATTTCTCTAACATTTCTCTTTCCTTATTCTACTATTTCTTTGCTTTAAAAGAAAAGCCTCTCCATCAAAAAAACTACCCACGGAATCTGTGGATAACTTTGTGGACAGAAGAAAGGGGAGAAGAAATTTTGATGATAAAAGCACGAGTTAGTTCGGTATGATGCATTTTTAGGCACAAGAAATAACATTCTGATTACAAAACATTTTTTCCTGTAAAGAGATATTTTTTGCTCTCCGAATAAAAAATTTTCTTGACGAGAAATTAGAAAAAAAGGGATTCAAATTCGCTGTGCACAAATTATGGTCTTATTACTTCTCTTCTAAATATGGTTTTAAATAATGCCCCGTATAACTTTTAGAAACCTTACAAATCATCTCAGGTGTTCCTGTTGCAACGATTTTTCCTCCCTCTTCTCCTCCTTCTGGACCAATATCAATGATCCAATCAGCAGTCTTAATGACTTCTAGATTATGTTCAATGACAATCACCGTATTCCCTTGCTCGACAAGGGCATGAAGAACTTCCAAAAGCTTTCGCACATCATCAAAGTGAAGCCCTGTTGTGGGTTCATCCAAGATATAAAGGGTCTTTCCTGTGGCACGCCGGGACAGTTCTTTGGAAAGCTTAACGCGTTGGGCCTCTCCTCCCGAAAGAGTGGTTGCCCGTTGACCCACATGAATATACCCAAGACCAACTTGAGACAAGGTTGCGAGCTTTTCCCGAATGCTTGGCATAACCTCAAAGAAAACAAGGGCCTCATCCACAGTCATATCTAAAACATCTGCAATGGATTTATCTCGATACTTAATTTCAAGGGTTTCTCGATTGTACCGTTTTCCATGACATTGGTCACATTCCACATACACATCAGGCAAGAAGTGCATTTCAATCTTAATAACCCCATCCCCTTCGCATGCCTCACAACGTCCTCCTTTCACATTAAAGGAAAACCGTCCTGGAGAATAACCACGGGCCTTGGATTCAGGCAGCGCTGCAAACCAGTCTCGAATAGGCGAAAACACCCCCGTATAGGTAGCAGGGTTAGAACGAGGGGTACGTCCAATAGGAGACTGGTCGATATCAACAATTTTGTTAATCAGCTCAAGGCCTTCAATACGATCATGAGGCCCCGGCGTCTCCGAATTGTCATTTAGAATCTGCGCCAACCCCTTATAAAGGGTTTCTATGACCAGGGAGGATTTGCCTCCTCCAGAAACGCCCGTCACGCAAACAAAGGCGCCTAAAGGAAAATCAACCGTCACATTCTGCAGATTATGAGTACGTGCTCCTATAACCCTTAAGGCTTGAGCAGCACTTGTTTTACGCCGTGTCTTTGGCACAGGGACTTTTTGAATGCCTCTCAAATACTGCCCCGTAAGACTTTCTGGATTTTCCATGATGTCTTGGGGCGTTCCTTGGGCCACAATCATCCCTCCCCTAGCTCCTGCCCCTGGTCCCATATCAATAACATAATCCGCTGTCCGGATGGCATCCTCATCATGTTCCACAACAAGCACGCTATTTCCTAAGTCTCTAAGACGGGTAAGGGTTGCCAGAAGCTTATCATTGTCCCGCTGATGCAATCCAATAGAGGGCTCATCAAGCACATAAAGGACCCCCACAAGTCCTGAACCTATCTGGGACGCTAAGCGAATTCTTTGGCTTTCTCCCCCGGAAAGAGTTCCTGATGCGCGCGCAAGGGATAAATACCCAAGCCCCACGCTCACCAAAAATCCTAGACGTTCTTGAATTTCTTTGAAGATCCGTGCTGCAATATCTCTTTCTTTTTGCGTGAGCCTCTCTGGAAGCTCTTGAAACCAGGCGGCCGCATGTAAAATGGACATTTCTGTCACTTGGCCAATGGTAAGCCCATCAATCTTTACCGCCAAAGCCTCCGGCTTTAAACGATAGCCCTGACAATCTTCGCACGGTAAGGTGCTTTGATAACGATTCATTTCCTCAGGTTGACCATGGCGCTCTTTTTTCTCGCGCTGTCTCCGTATCAACCCCAGAATAACCCCTTCAAAGGGTTTATTTTGATTAAAGGTCCGTGCCTCATCTTGATAAGTGGTTGGAACCTTTTCTCCCCCTGATCCATAGAGGATAATATCTTTCGTTCGCTCGGGAAGACTTTCATAGGGCTCGTCCATTCTCCCTCCATATTGAGCAAGGACGGCTGCTAAGGCTTGGTTATAATAATGAGAAAAGGCTCCCGCCCAGGGAGCAACGGCTCCTTGGCCTATGGAAAGTTTAGGATTAGGAACAACAAGAGCTGGATCAAAAACAATTTTTACCCCAAGACCATCACACCCTGGGCATGCCCCAAAGGGGCTGTTAAAGGAAAAAAGCCTTGGCTCAATTTCATCAATGGTAAAACCAGAAACAGGGCAGGCAAATTTAGCTGAGAAGGTCTGGTGTTCCCCCGTATCTGCATTTTCTGCATAGAGAAGACCATCGGAGAGCCTAAGACAGGTTTCAATCGCATCCACCAACCGATGTCCCAAATCCGGTTGAATGGCAAGACGATCGACTACCACCTCAATGTCGTGTTTGACTTTCTTATTAAGAGTGGGAGCCTCATCGATATCATAAAGCTTTCCATCAATTTTCAGCCGCTGGAACCCTTGTTTACGAAGCTCCGCAATTTCTTTTTTGTATTCTCCCTTACGCCCCCTCACGATAGGAGCCAACAAGAAAAGACGCGTGCCTTCAGGCAACCCCATCAAGCGATCCACCATTTCGGAAACGGTTTGGCTGTGAATAGGAAGTCCCGTCACAGGAGAATAGGGAATTCCTATGCGCGCAAACAAAAGCCGCAGGTAATCATAAATTTCTGTCACTGTCCCAACAGTGGAGCGAGGATTTTTTGAGGTGGTCTTTTGCTCAATAGAAATAGCCGGAGATAGCCCCTCAATCGAATCCACATCAGGCTTTTGCATAAGTTGCAAGAATTGGCGTGCGTACGCCGACAGGCTTTCCACATAGCGGCGCTGGCCTTCTGCATAGATAGTGTCAAACGCAAGAGAAGACTTCCCCGACCCGCTCAAGCCTGTAATCACAACCAAGCGGTCGCGAGGGATTTCAACCTCTATGTTCTTAAGGTTATGCTCCCGCGCTCCGCGGACGTGAATAGAGTGATTATGTTCAGATTTCATGGGTCACAGCAGGAAATAAAAGCTTCCATAAACAATTTGTAGTCATAGTGTTATCTTTAGCACTAAAGGCTTTCAAGGCCAAGCTTTTCTCTTACTCAACAGGGGAGTAATGGTAAAGAGCAGTGTTATCTCATCACCCGACGTTTTTTAGCTTTCTGGTCTTCCCTTGTCATCAACTATGTTGATGACAAAGAGGAGGTGAGCTTATTATGCCCCTTTTGTTGTGCCTTTTTTAGATGTCAGGCTCTGCGTAACCGGAGAACTCGTAACGGTTGGAGAATAAACCCAATCTCCCTTCTTTTCGTCCCAATGAAGGGTAAGAAGTTTGCTGAGCTTAGTGGCTGGAGAAATAGTAACTGTTGAAGAATAAACCCAGCCTTCCTTCTTTGCGTCCCAATAGAAGGTAATAAGTCTGTCGGGATGACAGTTGCTTAATTCATCAGTATCAGAGGAATAACTAAAATCCATCCTGGAAAAACGTGTCATATTTTTTTCTGGAGTGAGCGTTCTTCTCCAAACTTCGAATCGATGCGTTCCGGGATGAATTTTGGGGGATAACTCACTTTTAGCAGCCTTACGCAGCAAAGAAACGGGAACTTCCACATCTTGACCATCTGTAAAGGTAAGAAATGTGGGTGGTGTTGCGAAAATTTGGGTACTCGCTAACAGTATGCCAACTAACCCAACCATAAAATAATTTTTAATCATAGCGTGCTCCTAAGAAATTAAATCAATAAAATTTTTCTCTATATACTCATTGAATGGCGAGATACCTTACTTGTGTTTCTTCTGGTGTCATCCCCGCGTAGGCGGGGATCCAGAAACAACTGAATTCCAGCCTACGCGGAAATAACACTGAAGGGTAACTCTGATAAGGTAACTTCAAGTCCGATGAGTATAACTGTAGAAAGAATATTTAAAAATTTCAATACGAAAATCTCAAGCGTCATCCAAATTTTAAGACATTGCTGCCTCGTTTTCGCAAGAAAACATTAGCATTTCTTCGTCGGGAATCTTGTTGGAACATTACAGTCCTAACTCCCCAACTTCGCAACCTCTTTGACTCTATACACAAGGGTGGGGCCAATTTTATCAGCCACAGTGGCAATCTTATCATGACGCATTTTTTCTGTTTCAGCTATCTCTTTGAATGTTTCCTCGATTTTTTGCTCTTCAAGCCACGCAAAACCAAGGGTCATGATATTGGAAGGATTGTCTTTATCCTGTAAACTCATCACATAACAGGGATAAGGGAAATAATGAGCCAGATCCTGCCCTTTTTTTAAAGGCGGAAGATGGGCTTGGTGAAAATCCTCGAAACTGTATCCGGGTTTAAGTTTTTGGACAAGTACAGCAAGGAAATCCGGGGGAAAAAGAGTGGGCGCAAGCTCTCTGAAAAAGTCTTCTTGTTGAGCCTCGGGAAGAGCCCGAAAAGCAACAAGCGCTTCTTTTATTTTTCCGGTTTGTAAAAGGGTTTTTATATTTTTCATTTTTTTCTCCTTATATGCTCTCTCTGAATAAAAGATAACTGTTTTCTATTAACCCCTCAGATGTCATCTCCGCGAAAGCGGAAATCCAGAAAAGAAAACAAAAAACAATGTTGTCATGCTGAACCTTTAGTCTCGGGCTTGACCCGGGATCATTCAGCATCTTCTTGTCAACGAGATCCCGAAACAATCCCCGATCGAAGTCGAGGACAAGGTTCGGGATGACAGAGTATAATTAAGAAGGTTGAGGAGCTGGAGCTCTTCTTTTAGGAGCCGCTTTCTTTGGTTTTCGCGGTGTTTTTGACCCTCCTGAAGGAATGGAGGAGGATCGCGGAATTTCTGGGCCCGAAGCCCCCTTTGCTCGCGTAAGTTTTCTGTCCCTTAACAAGACATCAATCTCATCTCCACTCAACGTTTCGTATTCCAAGAGGGTTTGAGCAAGAAGTTCGAGGTCGGCCTTATACTTGCTTAGAATTTTCTTAGCCCGATCATAAGCATCTTCCACAATTTTTTTAATTTCACTATCAATAATTTGCGCTGTGGCTTCAGAAACATTTTTATGTTGAGCTACAGAATGGCCAAGGAAAACCTCTTGTGTGTTTTCCCCGTAAGTGATGGGGCCTAATTTATCGCTCATCCCCCACTCCGTCACCATTCGCCGAGCCATTTGGGTTGCCATACTAATGTCAGAGGACGCCCCAGTTGTGATTTTATTCGGGCCAAAAATCATCTCTTCCGCAATACGTCCTCCCATAGCCACCGCAAGATCAGCGTAAAGTCTTTCACGAGACATGGAAACGCGATCCCCTTCTGGAAGACGCATCACCATCCCAAGAGCACGCCCGCGAGGGATAATAGTCGCTTTATGGATAGGATCTGAAGCAGGGCTATGGAAAGCTACAACCGCGTGTCCTGACTCATGATAAGCCGTTAAGCGCTTTTCTTCTTCTGTCATGACCATAGACCGACGCTCACTCCCCATCATCACCTTGTCTTTGGCTTCTTCAAGCTCTGCCATGGAAACGGTGCGCCGATTGCGCCTAGCAGCCAACAAAGCGCCTTCATTCACAAGGTTCGCAAGATCTGCTCCCGAAAACCCAGGCGTTCCCCGCGCAATAACCTTAAGATCCACATCCGCTGCCAAGGGCACTTTACGTGAATGAACAGCAAGAATTTTTTCACGCCCCAAGACATCAGGATTTGGAACTACAACTTGACGATCAAAGCGTCCTGGTCTTAGAAGAGCAGGATCGAGCACATCCGGGCGGTTTGTTGCCGAAATCAGGATCACGCCATCATTGGCCTCAAATCCATCCATTTCCACAAGAAGTTGGTTCAGGGTTTGTTCCCGCTCATCATTTCCGCCCCCAAGGCCTGCACCTCGATGACGTCCAACCGCATCGATTTCATCGATAAAAATAATACACGGAGCGTTCTTTTTTCCTTGTTCAAATAAATCTCGAACACGGCTTGCTCCCACACCCACAAACATTTCCACAAAGTCAGATCCTGAAATTGTAAAGAAGGGAACATTTGCTTCCCCTGCAATAGCGCGCGCCAAAAGGGTTTTTCCTGTTCCAGGAGGACCTACTAGCAAAATACCTCGAGGAATTTTTCCTCCCAGCTTCTGAAATTTTTGAGGATCGCGCAGAAACTCAACAACTTCTTCCAGTTCCTGCTTAGCCTCATCAACGCCCGCCACATCCTGAAAAGTCACTTGAGTCGCCTTATCATCCATAAGACGCGCTCGCGATTTTCCAAATCCCATCGCTTTATTGCCGCCATTGAGCTGACGCATGAAATAAATCCAAACCCCAATCAATAGAATCATGGGCAGCCAAGAAAGAATCATTTGGAAGAAACTCGGTATATCTTCTTCAACAGCTGCTGCCTTAATTCGAACACCACTTTCTAACAGCTTATCAACAAGATGGGTATCATGGGGAGGTGCTATGGAAGAAAAGGTAGTGCCATCAGCGAGTTGCCCACTTACCGTATCCCCACGAATCAAAACTTCTTTTATCTTTCCTTCTTTCGCATCTTGTAAAAGTGTCGAATAATCAATGGTTGTATGTTGTCTTTGAGATGGAGGAGATTGAAACAGGTTAAATATGGCGACCAAAAAAAGGCCAATAATAATCCAAAGGGCTAAATTACGGTTCATGGGACACGGTCTCTCATATTAAAAGGATATATAGAGTTTATATAGTGAATCTTAATGAATCGTGAAAGGGGGGCTTTAAATAAATAAATTTTTCTAAATCCGTTTCACTCTTTAAAAGAGTGTAACAGAGATGAGGAATAGCCACAACCTCCTCCTTAACCCAAATTGCCGGGAGAGCTGGCCAAATGCGGCGGGGAACTTCTGTCACCATGAGTGAAGGCGGCATTGCAGATCTCAACGGCCCAAGATAGGACTCTTCTGGGAAATACATTTTAATCTCAGGGTCGATCAAAAATCGTTTGTCCCAAAGGTTTTTTTCGGAAATATCCTTAAGAAAAAGAGGAGGTTCACTGGCAGAAACTTCTCGCGACAAATAAATTTTTCCTTGGCCATAAAACCAATAAATCCCCCCCGCTGTAAAAGGGCGGATAGTTTTAAGCTTTGCTAATACTCCCTGAATTTGTTCGGATCGGGGAGGATATTCTTGGTTTTTAAAAGACGATCTGAGGAAAGCCCTTCTTCCTTTAGAAAAGAGCGGAAACGTCCCCTAAAAAACCTATCACTCTCATTGGAGGGATCTTCAATCCATTCTTGCTTTTCCGTTCTTAGGAATTCTTTAAGATCTTCTGGCTTAACTCTTAAGAGTGGACGAAGAATCGTAATGCCGTCCTTCATCCGTCGTTCTTGCATCCCCGCAAGACCCTTCAAGCCACTTCCGGAGGCAAGACGCAACCAAAAGGTTTCTTCTTGATCCTGGGCATGATGACCTAACAGAAGCGTTGAAATATTATGCGCCTTACACCAGGAGATCAGCAGATCATAGCGGGCCTCTCGCGCTTTCTCTTGAAGGCGGGAAGTTGGCTTCTCTCCCTCCCACTTTAAAATTATGTGTTCAACCCCTCTCTTTAAAGCCCATTCATGCACCCGTTGAGCTTCTGCTGCAGAATCAGACCTAAGGTCATGGTCAACAGTCAGTCCCACAACGTGTCCCCCTTTTTGCTGTGCCCATTTCTGAGCCAGAAACAAAAGCGCAAGGCTATCGGACCCACCGGAGACGGCTACGGCGATAGGAGGCGTGATGGGGGAGAGGAAGCTCTCAAATGCAGCAAAGAGATGGGTCATGAATTAATTATATAGGAATTTAAACATACTTTTTAGATTTTATATTATTACTTTATAAGAACTTTGAAGGCAGGTCAAATTTTTCAATTGGCCATCCAGGGCTGCCTCATGCAAATTTGCAGGAAAATTACAAACTCGTTTCACCTCTCCCCCTGTGGGAGAGGTAAGAGCACTTAACTTCCTCACAAATTTTCACAAGGCAGCCCTGGATGGCCAATCGAAAAATTTGACTGACCCAAATACTCGTGTATATTTTTAAATATAAAATCGAAAAAGTGTGTTTGAGATTAAGCTATTTAGCTCTTGTAAAAATAAATTTTCATTACTAAGCTATTTTATGCTATTTTCGCGTCAATCCTTGTTTGCAAGCACAGCTTTGTTTTTTATGGCATCTAGTAGTTTTTTATCTTCCGTATGTGCCATGGAAGGAGGCCCGGATGATTCGCGCCCATGTTCAGTGTCTCCTAAAAATGTAAATGATAATATTGAAGATTCTGAACCTTCTGTTTCTAACAATCTGCCTAAGAGAAATCTGCCTTCATTAAAACACTTTACAGCAGATGTTCTCACAGAAGCTATGGAGGAGAAAGGAAACCAAGTTTCAGAGGCCATGAAGCTGATTTCTTACCTTTCTAATATAGACGCTCCTGATGAAACTCTCACACTTTTAAAAAAAGCTTATAAAATTGTTTTGGTTAATTTGGTAAAGAACTTAATTTCCAACTCTGAAGAAAAGAAAAAGGCTATAGCCACCCTCGATGTTGAGTCTGACTCACACGGGATAATTATCCAAGCAATGCATACATGTTATGAGCAAAATGGAGGGGACTCATTGAGAGACTTTTTGGAAGTGTTTAAGGATTACCCTAACATTTTGAAGAACATGAAATTAGCCCTAAGGAATGAAAGATTTAACTATGATTATAATTTTAACAACCCTTTAATTTCATCTGTAGTCGTACATAGCAACGCAAATCCAATCCCTTTTTCAGAAACTATTCAGAAACTTTTTCTTCTTCCCCAAGGAAGGATTTTGGATGTTGAAATTTATTTTCATAAGGATGAAGCCCACTTTCCAAGAGAAACAATAAATCAAATTCTTTCACTTCCTAACTTAGGTAAGCTCGGATTAAGGGGCGATGGACACATCATATCGGATGTAAGGCCTTTAGAATCCGGCTTCCCTAGGATTGTATCACAGCTTGGAAATTGGCAATTATTATACCATCTTGAGATAGAAGGTCATCGTCTCACTGCAGAATCTATAAAAGCCATTAACCGAGTATCTAATTTGCGCAATCTTACTTTGTCTTACTGCACGTTTGAAGGCAAACCTGTGTTTCTCCATTTTTCCCATTTGCAAACTCTTAATATAAGTCATACTCCTATTATGGATGAATCTCTTATTTCACTTATGAGGGGAACTAGCTTACAAAGACTTAGTTTATTGTGCAGTTTTAACTTTACTGGTTCCTTCTTAAGGCATTCTACTGAACTTCCTAATTTGACACAACTTAATTTATCCCATACACCGGTTACAGATAAGTTTGTTTCTGAGCTTGGAAAGATCCACAGCTTACGAGACATTAACCTCTCCCATACTGATATTACGGGTTCATGCTTGCCGAATCTTGCCGAACTTCCTAATTTGAGAAAACTTAATTTATCCCATACACCGGTTACAGATAAATGTGTTTCTGTATTTGAGAACGCTTCCAAATTAGAAACTCTAAATTTATGTAAAACAAAGGTCACAGACGTATCAATTCTAGAAAAAGTAGACTTTTGTAAAGGAGAAGACGAAAAAAATGAAATATTTTTATTTCGTAGACCATCTGCAAAAGTGAAGGCAAAAGCCAGAAAGGCTGAAAACTAACTGCCACGGGTTCCAATTATTCAATGGATTAAACCTCGACACATCCTACTCCCCCAAATCCCCTAAACGGGCGGCTTGATCTTCCGCAATCAGGGCTTGAATCATTTCATCAAGAGCAACGCCCTCTAAAATACGATCCAATTTATAAAGGGTAAGGTTAATACGGTGATCCGTAACGCGCCCTTGCGGAAAGTTATAAGTGCGAATCCGTTCTGAGCGATCCCCACTGCCAACTTGACTTTTGCGACTCGCCGACCGCTCAGCGTCCTTTTGAGCCCGTTGATGCTCATAAAGGCGCGCCCGCAGGATTTTCAAAGCCTTGGCCTTATTTTTATGCTGAGACTTTTCATCTTGTTGTTGAACCACAACTCCTGTGGGAATATGGGTAATACGAACCGCACTATCCGTTGTGTTGACCGACTGTCCCCCAGGGCCACTTGAACGAAAAACATCAATGCGAAGGTCTTTTTCTTCAATATGAATATCCACCTCTTCTGCTTCTGGCAACACGGCTACCGTTGCAGCAGAGGTGTGGATACGCCCTCCTGTTTCTGTCTCAGGAACGCGTTGAACTCGATGCACACCTGACTCAAATTTAAGTTTTGCAAAAACCCCTTTTCCCGAAATTGACGCCGAGGCTTCCTTAATTCCGCCAAGACCCGTGTCGCTTTCATGCATCAACTCAAACTTCCATCCTTGAAGCTCGGAATATCTCTGATACATACGAAGCAGATCCGCTCCAAAAAGAGCGGCTTCTTCCCCACCAGTACCCGCCCGAATTTCAATAATGGCGTTGCGGTCATCATCCACATCTTTTGGAAGCAGTAAAACTTGAATTTCTTTTAATAAAATAGGCAATTGTTCATGAAGGCGCTGCAAATCGTCTTGAGCTAATTCTTTGAGTTCCGGATCACTGACGAGCTCTTTCAGGTTTTTTTCTTCATCAACGCAATGCCTCCACTCTAGAATTTTCTCAGCAATAGGCGTGAGGTCAGAGTATTCTTTTGAAAGCTTTGCAAATTCTGCAGGATCTTCCATTGTCGCCGAAAGCTGTTCCCGGAGTTCCTCAAAATGGGCAAGAAGTTGGTTTAATTTTTCTTCAAAATTCATGCTAACCTATTGACTCCTTGTCATTTTTACCCTTTTCTTTAAGAAATACAGCCACTTGATCTACCGAGAGTTGAATTTGTTCCCCTGATTCTAAATTCTTACATGTAACCGTACGAGAAGCCACTTCTTCCTCTCCTAGAATCAATGCGTACAGGGCGTTCATCTTGTTGGCTTTTTTAAGGCGTTTTCCAAGCCCCCCTCCATAGGTCATTTCCACAACAAACTCCTGTTTTCTTAAGGCTTGAGCCAATTCAAGTCCATTAAAATCAAATCTTTCATCCATGGGAACAACGGCAAGGGGAGTTTTTGGAGCTGGCAGTTGATCATCATTCAGCATCATGGCGAGTCGATCAATGCCTCCTGCCCATCCAACGCCAGGAATGGAAGGTCCCCCCATGGTCGCCATAAGGCCATCATAACGTCCACCTGCAAGAACTGTTCCTTGAGACCCTAGGTCTGTCGTCGTCACTTCAAAAGCTATATGACAATAATAGTCAAGACCACGAACAAGATGTGGGACCCTAGGTCTGTCGTCGTCACTTCAAAAGCTATATGACAATAATAGTCAAGACCACGAACAAGATGTGGATTTACCTTAAACGGGATTTTTAAAGCACTCAACCCGTCCTGTATATTGGCAAAAACCTCTTTTGAGACCGAATTAAGACTTTCTGAAAGAAGAGGGGCTCCTTCCAAAATCTTTTTATCTCCCTCATCTTTCGTATCTAAAATTCGTAACGGGTTACGATCTAAACGCAGTTGACTATCAGGGGAAAGCTTATGATGATGATCTTTCAAATAAGTCACGAGCTGATTGCGGTAATGCTTGCGGCTTTCCTCATCCCCAAGTGTATTGATCTCTAAGGTCACCCGGTGGGTTAAATCCAGGGCTTTAAGTGTATCGAAAGCTAAAGAAATAACTTCCACATCTCCTAATGGATCGGAAACACCAAATAATTCAACACCAATCTGATGAAGTTGTCTCAGGCGTCCTTTTTGAGGCCGCTCATAGCGAAACATAGGGCCTGCATAAAAAAACTTTAAGGGCATGGACTGGGTCAGCCCTTCCGATATTATAGCTCTTGCAACCCCTGCTGTGCCTTCTGGACGAAGGACAATGTCGTCCCCTCCCCTATCAGCAATTTCGTACATTTCTTTGGAAACAATGTCAGACACATCACCAAGGGTCCGTTTAAAAACTTCCTTAAATTCCATAAGCGGCGTTGCCATTTCAGCAAAGCCATAGCTTGCCGCAAGATGTTTTGCGGTTTCAATAATGAAAGAATGCTTTCTGAATTCAAGAGGCAATAAATCATGCATCCCTCGAACAGGTTGTAAGGAAGCCATTTATACTCGCTATTTACTTGTGTTGAGATATCTCAGCCATAATGGCAGAATTAGCCATTTGAACAAGATCTTTTTGATCTGCGGTTGCCCATTGAATGGTGTATAGAACATTTTTATAGGTCCATTGAACTTTTGGTTCAACGTAGCCTGCAGCAGCAAATCCAGGCGTGTAGTACCCCTTAATATTATTAGCTAAGGTAACGGGCACTTTTTGCACTTCAATCTCAGTTGTTTTTTCGCCCTCATGTTTAAGCGTATAATCAGAAGTCATTTGTCCTTTAAGCTCTGCATTTATATACCCAAGCGTACAATAGTGAGCGAAGCAGCCTGGGGTATAGCCGATATTTATGGAGTACCTTGCTTTAGGGGCGCTGGACTTAAAATTATCTTGGAGATCCGTATAAGCAAAATATACTTTTCCAATCTCACCCTTAATTATCGTAGGAAATAAAACAGGAATTTCCACAAAATCCGTTACGTCCTTTATAACGTCAGCCTGATTATAGATTGGAGTTGTTTTCAGAGTGACAACTTGATCTGTGGGAATCATAGCTTCTTTTGCATCGGCATAACAGCTAACTGTTTGCCAGATCATTAAGCAGGAGAAAGTAGGTAAGATATATTTCATGTAAGCCTCTTTTTTTATTTTTTATACAAAACTAGCGTCTAATCGACCCATTTTTCAGGGTTAAGAGAAATTCCGCTTTTTACTTCTCCTTGATTCCCTGGAAAAGTAAGTTGTTTTTCCCCAGACATCAGGTGAATTCCTCTTGCGTTTCCTGTCTTTAGAAGAAGATTCTGGGAGTT
The DNA here is from genome assembly GCA_016185255.1 of Pseudomonadota bacterium. GTDB lineage: Bacteria > Pseudomonadota > Alphaproteobacteria > UBA9655 > UBA9655 > UBA9655. The sequence continues at coordinate 7,213 of JACPNY010000040.1, read as the reverse complement.
GTCAAATTGATAGGTTTCTTCTGGGTGAAAAAGGCGACTCACAATCGTGTTGCCCTGATCATCTTTAACCTCGACCCAGGAATCTTCTGTAACTTTCAAGAGAGTAGGTTGAGAAGGGAGAGATGCCGAAAAGTCGACAAGAGGTTTTGGTGAGACTTCTTCTGTTACAGAAACCGGAAGAATTTCCGGCAAATCCGACTGTATCACCTCTGGTGGAGGTGGAGGAGCAGCAGCCTCTGCAACGTTACTTTCTGGTTTAAACTCCTGCGAAGGAGGAGAAGGGATTGCGAGATTTACGGATGTTTTAGTGGGAAGAGGGATTTCCTGTTTAAAAGAGAGCGTATTACGTGTTCGCAGCCATTCATACCCTATGATAACACTCACAAGAGCTAAAAGAGAAACAGCAATAATACGAAAGCTGGGCATCCCTTTTTTTGAGAGAGGCGTTGGAAAAACAAGATGAGAAGACGGAAAAGAGGTGGTTTGGTCTTTAAATTTTTGAATGAGACCGTTTTCATTTAAGTTTAAGAGTTTTGCATAAGACCTTAGGAACCCAACATTATATACATCACAAACAAGGCTCTCATGATCACTTTCAAGCTTTATTAATTGGCGTTTACTAATACATAAAATTTTTGCAACTTCTTCAAGCACAATTCCCTGTGTTTCACGGGCTTCTTTTAAAATCTTTCCTACAGAATCAAGAGTTGGGTTTTGGAGTAATTGATCTGTCATATAACTCCCTTCATTCTCACTCGAATAAGATAAAAATAACAGTAACAGTATTTTCTTCAAAAAAACAAGAGGGATACCCTGTTTGTTAAAAAATAATACGCACCTTATCAAAATATTAAGAAAGAATGGAGATGCTGTCAGAGATACCAATAAAAACAAAGAAAAAGGACCCCCTCCATGAGAAAAAAATATCAAATTTCTACTCTCCTATCTTTAATCGCTATAAGTTTTGCCTTTATCCAAGGCGTACAAGCACAACAAATGTGCTTAATGGTAAGCGGATTTTGCACCCCAGGAACTTCTAGCTGCTGTCCAGGGCTTATTTGTTTAGCCAACAGCGAAACTCTTGGAACTTGTGTCGTTTCCCCAACCGACCTTTAAAATACAAAAGAGTAAAGCCTTCTTCATAGAAAGACGGGGTAGTTTCCTTCAAACCCCGTTTACCTTTTTCTCTGAATTCGTTATGCTACAGCAATTACGCGCCCTTAGCTCAGCTGGATAGAGCGTCGGCCTTCTAAGCCGCAGGTCGCAGGTTCGAATCCTGCAGGGCGCGCCATCCGCCACGTGCTCAGCAAAGCCGAGGTACTGGAGCGTGATGTCACACCGTAGTTTGAGAATAGAAAAGACCAACCTCAGGACTAAAAAACATGTTTAAAGATCGATCTCATCTTGAAAAAGTAATTGAAAAAGCCTGGGAGGAGAGAGAAGCCCTTTCTCCCGCAAGCACAGGAGAAGAACGGGAAGCTGTCCGTGAAATTCTTTTTCAACTCGATCGAGGAGAACTGAGAGTTGCAGAAAAAATCAAGGGGACATGGGTAACTCACCCCTGGATTAAAAAAGCTATTCTTCTTTCCTTTCGTCTTAATGATTTTTTTCTTATGGGGCATCATGGCAGCCCTGCCTACGACAAGATTCCTTTAAAATTCGAAGAATGGAGTGAAGAGCAATTTAAAGACGCAGGATTTCGTGTCGTTCCAGGAGCCATTGTGCGCCATTCCGCCTATATTGCCCCTAAAGTTGTTCTTATGCCCTCTTTTATTAATGTAGGAGCTTATATTGATGAGGGCACAATGATTGATTCTGCTGTGCGTATAGGATCTTGCGCCCAAATTGGTAAAAATTGCCATCTTTCTGACAATGTAGGAATTGGCGGAGTTCTTGAACCCCCACAGGCCAATCCTGTTATTATTGAAGATAATTGCTTTATTGGGGCCTGTTCAGAGATTGTGGAGGGAGTTTTTATTGGCAAAGGAAGTGTCCTTGGGGCTGGGGTTATTTTAACGGCCTCTACAAAAATCGTGGACCGAGAAACGGGAACTGTTACGTATGGGAACATTCCTCCTTACTCCGTTGTTGTTCCCGGCACTCTGCCTGATCCTATCTCCACAAAGCCCGCTCTTCAATGTGCAGTTATTATTAAACGGGTGGATGAAAAAACACGTGAGAAAGTCTCTTTGAATGAGCTGTTGCGGTGATACCATCATTCAGGATGACAGTGAGGGGAAGTAATTGTCACCCATAGATCCCATTAAGCTCAGCCAAGATCTCATTCGATGCCCGAGTATTACACCTCAGAATGAGGGAGCTCTTGAGGTCCTAGAAGGTGCTCTCACAAGGTTGGGCTTCACGTGCGAACGATTTGATTTTGAAGATGTGTGTAACCTTTATGCCAAAAAGGGATCAGGCTCCCCTCACCTATGTTTTGCTGGGCATACAGACGTCGTCCCTTTAGGAGAAAAAACTCTTTGGACTCATCCTCCTTTTCAAGCAGAAATCCAAGATGATCAGCTATGGGGGCGAGGCGCTGCAGATATGAAGTGTGCTATTGCAGCCTTTGTCAGCGCCCTTTCACACCAAAATGCTTTGTCAGGAACCATAAGTCTTTTGATTACAGGAGATGAAGAAGGAGAGGCTCTTCACGGTACCCAGCGGGTTCTGCCTCTTTTGGCTCAACGGGGAGAGATCCCTGATCTTTGCTTAATTGGAGAGCCTACCTGTCTCCGAAAAATCGGAGATACCCTCAAAATAGGACGTCGCGGGAGCATAACGGGAAAGCTTATTTGTTATGGGAAACAAGGGCATATTGCTTACCCTCAGAATACAGATAATCCCATTCCTCGGATGCTCGCCTGCTTAAAAACTCTTTATTCTTACTGTTTTGATGAAGGAACAGATCTTTTTGAGCCTACCCGTTTTGAAGTCACCTCAGTGGATGTAGGAAATACAGCAAGTAATATCATTCCTCATAAAATTGAGGCTCGCTTTGGGATTCGCCTTAACACCTTGAAAAAGGCCGAGGACATTTGTCAACTGCTCCGCGCCATCTGTACCAAAGAAGGAGGAAAACACGACCTCACTCTCACAATTCACGGCAGTGCGTTCTTAACGGAAGATGAGGAAAAAATTTCTCTCGTTCAAGAGGCTGTAAAAACAGTAACGGGACACCTCCCCTCCCTTAGCACCACAGGGGGAACAACGGACGGCCGCTTTATAAGCGCTTACTGCCCTGTGGTGGAGTGTGGAATGAAGGAAGAGACTATGCATCAAGTGGATGAGCATGTTCCTCTTGAAGATATTCGAAAACTAACTGATATTTATGGCGCTATTCTTAAGAATTTTTTTGCTAAAGGACACCAATGACGCTTTCGATTCCTCTGATAAGATATCCCCATGGGGAAGACCTCCCTCTCCCCAAATATGCCACCCCTCACAGTGCAGGAGTTGACCTGATGGCAGCCATAAAAGAGCCGCTTGTTTTAAAACCCCTGGAACGTCAGTTGATTCCCACAGGAATTTCTATTGCTCTGCCCCCCGGCTATGAAGCTCAAATCCGCCCGCGTTCTGGTCTTGCCTTAAAGCATGGGATAACAGTCTTAAATTCGCCAGGTACCATTGATGCAGATTATCGTGGGGAAGTTCAAGTAATCCTCATTAATTTAAGCCACGAGAGCTTTTTAATCGAAAGAGGTCTTCGGATTGCTCAGATGGTGATAGCCCCTGTGTCCCAGCTCCAATGGATAGAAGTTGATCACCACGAAGATTTCGAGCACACTGTGCGACAGGGAGGCTTTGGCTCCACGGGGCTTAGGTAACATACATGAAATCTTACTTTCATCTTTTCTTATTTCTTTTTGGAATTTTTTCTGCAGTCGCAGCAGAAAAAAATCCTGTTCCCCGCTTTGCTTCCTTAAAGTCAAATGAAGTTAATGTCCGGGTGGTCTTCTTTATACACAACCAGATGCAAAAAGCTGTCCCGTCATTCGTCTTCAACAAGGAGTTGTTGTCGACCTTCTCAAATGTCCTGGAGAGTGGTGTCAGGTCCGCATTTATGATTTCAAAGGATGGGTTAAGCGGGATGCCCTTTGGGGACTTTATCCTAAAGAAATTATAAAGTGATCTCTACACATCCAAATCCCTCACAAACTGAGCATTTTGTTGAATATAGGTAAAGCGTTTCTCTGGATTTCGACCCATAAGATCATCTACAAAGATTGTGATATCTTTTCCATCCAAATGGGAAGGAATGAGAACTCGTTGGAGAACGCGTTTCTGCGGATCCATGGTGGTTTCCTTAAGTTGACTCGCTGGCATTTCTCCAAGCCCTTTAAACCGGCTAATCTCTACTTTTTTAGGTCCCTTAAACTCGGTGGCTAAAAGCCTCTCACGGTGAGCATCATCTTGGGCATAAATACTTTTGCCCCCCTGCGTCAGGCGATAAAGGGGAGGCTGAGCCAAATACAGATAGCCTCCTTCCACAATAGGGCGCATTTGTTGAAAAAAGAACGTCATAAGCAGCGATGCAATGTGCGCTCCATCAACGTCCGCGTCTGTCATAATAATAACACGTTCATAGCGTAATTTCTTGGGATCACACTCTTTACCAGCTCCACATCCCAAGGCCAAAATCATATCGGCAATCTCTTGATTGCCCCTCATTTTATCCACAGTCGCACTAGCCACATTGAGGATTTTACCTCGCAGGGGCAGAATGGCTTGCGTTTTTCGATCCCGCGCTGGTTTTGCGGTACCTCCCGCCGAATCCCCTTCCACAAGAAAGATTTCCGTGCCAGCAGCTGATTCAATACTACAATCTACCAGTTTTCCAGGAAGACGAAGCTTACGAGTTGCAGAGGCACGAGACACCTCTTTCGCTTGCTTGCGCCGAAATCGCTCCTCCATTTGGAAGATAACATGGTCAAGCAAACTATGGGCAGCCTCTGGGTTCGCTGTCAGCCAATGATCGAAGTGGTCTTTAAGACTTGACTCAATCAAACGACTTGCATCAGAAGAGACCAGTTTTTCTTTCGTTTGACCTTGGAATTGAGGGTTTCTCAAGAAAACGGACAAAATGCACGAAGCGCCACCTAAACAATCTTCCGCCATAAGCTGAGCCGCTTTTTTATTCCCAACTCGGTCTCCATAGGCCCGCAGGCCTTTCACAATGGCTTGACGAAGCCCATTTTCATGGGTCCCTCCCTCAGGGGTAAGAACTGTATTACAATAGGAGGTACAGAATCCTTCTTGCTCTAAGGGCCAGGCCATTGCCCACTCAATGCGCCCCTCCCCTTCCGTAAAATGGGCTTCTCCTTCAAAAAGGGTGGGCGTTGCAAGAGGGGTATCTCCCAAGGTTTCCTTTAAGTAATCAGAAATCCCCCCGGGAAAGTGGAAAACCGCTTGAGAAGGAATCCCGTCACACATATTTTCCGGGCACTGCCAGTGAATGGTGACGCCTTTAAAGAGATACGCTTTTGAGCGCGCTATCTTATAAAGAGTCGCAGGCTTAAAGCGATTTCCCTCTCCAAAGATATGAGGATCGGGAGAAAAAATTATGTAAGTTCCGCGCCGATGAGGGCTTGTCCCTTTCTTCTCTAAAGGAGTCAGAGGATGGCCTTGTGCATAGTCTTGACACCACACCTCACGATTTACAGATATTTCAACGCGCAAGCGCTCAGAAAGCGCATTCACAACAGACAGGCCCACTCCATGGAGACCACCTGATGTCTTATAAGAGTCACCCCCAAACTTTGCACCTGAGTGAAGGGTTGTCAGGATAACTTCAAGGGCAGATTTAGTTGGAAATTTTGGGTGAGAATCGATAGGAATGCCGCGTCCATTATCTCGCACAGACACAGATCCATCTTCATGAAGCGTAAGGTCGATACGACTTGCATACCCCGCAACAGCTTCATCCATGGCGTTATCGAGAACTTCCACAACCAGATGGTGAAGAGCACGTTCGTCCGTGCCGCCAATATACATGCCAGGCCGGCGTCTAACGGGCTCCAGTCCCTCCAAGACTTCAATATCTTTGGCTGAATAGTCTTCTGAAGGTTGGGCTTTAGAAAAAAGGTCACTCATGGCGCGCATTATGCTCAAGAAGAGCTTGCAGCGCAAGTCTTCAGCTAAGAAAAGCGTTTATATCACTCAAGAACTCCCCACAATACGAGGCACGCTCTATTCCCACAAAATGATGACCACCTACTAAATGTCCCTTCGTGAGCTTTCGCAACTCACGAAGGGAATTTTTCAGCTCAATTGATAGACAATTTACCATCATCTGGTAACTGACAGTTATTGTGACACGCCTCAAGGTCCTGATTACAAGCAGCTTGCAGAGCGCTTGTTACTGTGCCGCTAGTGCCAGGTACGGAGGTTACATCACTCACATAAAGAGTGTCTGGACAAGATGGAAGTGCCGTGCAAACAGGCACGGACGCCGTCCCAACAGCAATTACCTGGAATACAGGCCCTGCCCAACAACTGTAGGTTGCATTGCAAGCAATTTGGCCACGTGGACACCCTTCACTGAAAGCTTCGGAATTAGCTGCCACCAGGGTGGCAAAGACAGCTGCAGAGATAAGAGATTTCTTTAACATGGGATATACCCTTTCCTTTGTAAAATGTTATCGCTAAAGTTCTGAGCATCCTTACGAAGAAGCTCAGATTTTTTAATAATAATTTATTTTCCTTAACACTCTATTAACAACACCAATTATCCTCTCCATGGAGGGATACTATTGTGCTCTTAACAAGGGCCTCTATGTTTGTCTAAGATGCTACCTTTTTAAGAGAAGAAGAATGGGGAACGGGATCTTCTTGAGGATCTCTCAGAACGTACCCCCGCCCCCACACGGTTTCGATATAATTTTCTCCATCAAGGGCATCACAAAGCTTTTTGCGAAGCTTGCAAATAAACACGTCAATAATTTTAAGCTCAGGCTCATCCATCCCTCCATAGAGATGATTCAAGAACATCTCCTTCGTGAGGGTTGAGCCTTTGCGAAGGGATAAAAGCTCTAGAATAGCGTATTCCTTCCCCGTCAATCGGATGGGGCGCCCATCAATTTCAACCGTATGGGCTTGCAAATTCACAACCATACGTCCTGTGTGAACAATAGAGTCCGCATGCCCCTTAGACCGACGAATAATCGCTTGTACACGGGCTGCAAGTTCATTCTTATTAAAAGGTTTGGTGAGA
>JACPNY010000005.1 GCA_016185255.1 Pseudomonadota bacterium | reverse complement strand
ACTAAAATGCTTTAAAAAAAGGCAAAAAGTTAAGAAAAACTCCCTAAATCACTTCTAAAATCTAAAAAACCACCTCACAACTCTCTCCAATCCCTTCTCCTCGTCTTAATCTCAGACTTTCGCAGCGGGTTCTAGTAAATCTTGACATTTCTTAATCTACTTACTATACACCTAGAGCGCGTTATAAATTATTTGTATTTTTTCCATATCCTTCTGCAAAGAGTTATAATTTATTTTTAGGTGTACTATGAAAAACGTTATTAATGGTTCTTTTTTGTTTATCTTCCTTGCTTTCCATTCTTCTCTTTTTGCAATTACCGAAGACGACTTAAAAAAGTGGGTTCCTACAAGGCTTCATTCCCCTCATATATTGAAACAACTCGCAAAAGAGATCGATGCTGAGTCTCAAACACGGATACCCACGGATCCTTCCCCCATAAAAAAGGATTATGGATTTAGTTTCCCTCATATTTCTCCTCCTCTTGAAAGGGTTCTCATCGAAATCAAAACGCGTTATGAAACAACAGGAGTGCGTCCTAGGACCCTAGATGCGGGACCAGGAACAGGATTAGGCACACGTAAAATAGTGATCGCAGGAGGAGAAGCTGTTCCTCTCGAATTGAATAAGGCCGCTGCCATTCAACTCCAACGGAATCTCCTCACAACGAAACCCTATTTATTAAAGGAATCTGTTCGGGAAGTTTGCCCTCAAATCTTTATAGACAACGTTATGAATTTTGAAAGCAAAGCCTATTCTCACCCCTTTGATGTTACTTACTCAGCAAATCTTATTCATTTTCTGTCCCCTGAAGATGCACAATCCTATGTAAAACAACTCTTTAAAGTGACAAAACCAGGAGGGTTAGCTGTTGCCACGGCCAACGCACCTTCTTATTTTCCTTGTGTTATTGATCTCTGGAGAGAAAACCGCGATTTAGGAAATCCTTTTCCTGGGAATATGGTAAAAGATCTACAAGTCTTACGAATCGTTGATTACGATGGAGATAACAAAAAAGTACAGAATGAACTGGATTTTGTTGTTGATTTCTGGAGAACTCTCCGCGAGACAGGGCATCCTTTGTCTACGGAAGAACATCAAAAAAGAATACAAAACCTCTCTTGGCACGAACGTAAAGAACTAAATGTAATGACAGATACCGTTGCTGCACACTCTCCTCAAAACAATGACCTTTACCCTGGAACAGGACGCAATGGATTCTATTCTAATCCTCAAGAAAAAGAAGAGTGGAAGTTTATTGTTTCCACAAACATTGGGTCTTATACCTCACGGGAAGAGCATCTGGCTTTCCATTATTTTGACACTGAAACTTTAAGTAAACTTTTTTCAGATGCGGGATTTACTGTAAAAGCTGCCTACTATCTCTCAGGGAACAATGAAAAGATTCTTCCTGATGCCATGACAGATGAACAACTTGACGCAAGTCCTTACAATAGCGTTGTTGAAGCCTATAAACCCGATAGTCAACAATCGGAATTTCCGACAACAGCGTCTTAAGTCAACCTTAACTATTTTATGATACTTTTTGTTTGTCAACAAAAGGAGATAAAATCATGACGAAATCACTCTTTCTTAGTACAACTCTCGTTGCTGTAGCTCTTGTTTTTGCGAGCTCTCAAGCTGTCGAAGCACAGGCAAATTGTACTACTGCGGTTTGTAATGCCATTTGTGGCCAGTTCTCTTCCTGGAAGCAATCAGCATGCAATACTGCATGTCCCACAGTCGGGAGCAGCGCCATCACAACAGGTTGTCAAAGCTCCGTCCCTTGTACTGCCATTTGTGGCCAGTTCCCTTCTTGGCTACAATCAGCATGTAATACAGCTTGTACCGCTGCCGGACCTGCCATCACAAACGCATGTAAGCCTTGCCTACCTACTCCCCCGTCTGAAGGCGCTCTATAAGCTCTTTAACGGTTGGAATATGGCCCCCTGCGTAGAAGGGGTCTTCTGCAAAGCGATAGGCCGCATGGCCTGCGAACATAAGTTGATGATCCACTTCTTCGCTATGACTAATCGCTTGTAGGGTTTTTTGAATACAGAAGGAACGAGGATCTGCCTTTCGGCCTGTCGTTCCTTCTTCATTTTGAGCCCAATTGCTAAAAAGGCAGGCGCTTAAGCACCCCATACAATTAATTTGATCCGTGAGAATTTCATTGGCTTTCTCTGGCTTCACAAAAATAAGCGTTGTATCAGGGGTACGCATAGCTTCTGTATAGCCCATTTTGCCCCACCCTTCGGCCATTTCCTTATCATGAGCCGTCAAATAGACAAGCCTCCCTCTCGCCCCTACAGGGAAGCCTTCTGTGTGGTCTCCTACGGGAGAGATGGAATAGGCCACTTGATGGGCATTTCTTTCCTTTAACTCATCCAGAAAAGGATTTGAAACGGCCGATGAATAAAACCCTGTGGGGCTAAAGCGATTGAGGTAAATATCCCCTGGTTTTAGGGTTAAAAGGCGCTTCTTCCAGGCATCCGAAATGGGACTTTCCTTTGTTAAAAGGGGGCGTGTTCCATACTGAAAAGCGATGGGGCCTAAGTCTGGATTATCAATCCAATCCGTCCATTCCCTTAAATACCACACCCCACCTGCCATAATGATGGGTGTGTCCTGAAGACCAAATTCCCGCATGACTTGACGCAACTCAAGAACGCGAGGATAGGGATCTTCTGGTTTTTCTGGATCTTCGCTATTGCTGAGGCCATTGTGCCCCCCAGCTCTCCAGGGATCTTCATACACAACAGCGCCCAGCCATTCCGGGAACTTATGATAAGCGCGCTTCCACAAGGCGCGAAAAGCGCGCCCTGAGGAGACGATAGGATAATAAAAAATTCCGTAACTGGCTGTAATCTCTGCAATACGGTAAGGCATCCCTGCCCCACAAGTCACGCCATGCACAAGAGGGCTTACCTTATCCAAAATTCCATGAAGAATTTCTTCAACAGCCGCCATTTCCCAAAGGACATTCATATGAAGACGCCCCTGGCCGTTCGATCTCTCATGAGCAATTTTTGCTTGGGTCACTCCCCCTTCAATAGAAAACTTGATGAGCTCTCTATAGCGTTCTTTCCTGGTTTTGCCCTTATAAACCATGGGCATAAGATTTCCCTGGGCATCAAGAGCATCTGCGTTAACGGCTGAAAAAGTCCCTACGCCCCCCGCAGCCGACCATGCGCCTGAACTCTCGCCATTTGAGACGGAAATACCTTTTCCTCCCTCAACAAGAGGGAGAACCTCACGGCCAGAAAGACGAATTGGGTTAAGAGGCTTCAATGGTGCTTACTCTCCTTCAGAAAGGATTTCTTTGCCTGTGGTTTGGTCAACGCGCTTCATACTGAGGCGAATTTTTCCGCGATTGTCCATTTCGATCACTTTCACAAAGACTTCATCCCCTTCTTTTACAACATCAGTCGTTTTTTCCACACGGCGCGGGGCGAGCTCACTGATGTGGACAAGGCCATCTTGACTTCCAAAGAAGCTTACAAAGGCTCCAAAGTCAACGATACGAACAACCTTCCCCTTATAAATCACCCCAACTTCAGGCTCGTCCGTAATGCCACGAACCCACTTTTCAGCGGCTCCAATGACGTCTGCATTGGCTCCTGAAATATTAATGGTCCCGTCATCGGAAATGTCTATTTTGGCGCCTGTGGTTTCACAGATTTCACGAATAACCTTGCCACCTGATCCAATAACTTCTCGAATTTTATCCTTAGCAATCGTAAAAGTGATCATACGCGGCGCATATTCCCTTACATCTTCACGTGCCCCTTCGATGGCTTCCTTCATTTTACCCAAAATATGAAGGCGGCCTTGGTGTGCTTGTTCAAGAGCGATTTCCATAATATTACGCGTAATACTGGTAATCTTTAGATCCATCTGAAGGGCAGTAATTCCTTTCTCACTTCCTGCGACTTTGAAATCCATATCTCCTAAGTGATCCTCATCCCCAATGATATCGGACAAAACAGCAAAATCTTTGCCTTCTTTTATAAGTCCCATGGCAATTCCCGCAACAGGCCGCTCAAGAGGCACTCCTGCATCCATCAAAGCGAGAGAGCCCCCACAAACGGAAGCCATAGACGAAGATCCATCAGATTCTGTTATTTCAGACACAAGCCGTACTGTATAAGGAAACTTATCTTTGGAAGGCATTAAGGGATGGAGAGCTCTCCACGCAAGTTTTCCATGTCCTATTTCCCGTCGACCAGGACCACTCATACGTCCTGTCTCTCCCACAGAATAAGGAGGAAAATTATAATGAAGTAAGAAATTTTCCTTATACTCGCCTTCGAGCGCATCAATGATTTGTTCGTTTTGGCCTGTTCCAAGGGTCGCTACAACAAGAGCTTGGGTGGCGCCTCGTGTAAATAAGGCACTTCCATGTGCTCGCGGCAAAACGCCGACTTCACATACAATGGGCCTTATGGTTTTTGTATCTCGGCCATCAATACGATTACCTGTTTTTAAAATTTCCTGACGAACTAAATCTTTCATAAGTTCTTTAAATTCAGTAGTAGCAAGAGATTCTGGAAATCCTTCTTCTTTGAGCGCTTCTACTGTCTGCGTCTTAATAAGGCTTACTTTTTCATGACGAAGAGCTTTATCTTTAACACTATAGGCAACACTCAGATCATCTGTGGCCAGTTGTTTTAGCCGCTCAACAAGTTTTTCTCTCTGAGGGTCTTCGGCAGGAAGATCCCAAGGGTCTTTCGCACATTCTTCTGCAAGATCAATAATCATTTGAATAACGGGCTGAAAGTGGGTATGCCCAAACATAACAGCTTCAAGCATTTGAGCCTCTGATAGCTCATGCGCTTCCGACTCTACCATCAGAACGCCTTCAGCTGTTCCTGCAACCACTAAATTTAATTGAGATGTGGGAAGTTGCTCTAAGGTGGGGTTTAAAACGAATTCTCCGTCAATGAAGCCCACACGCGCCGCTCCAATAGGGCCCAAGAAAGGCAGACCAGAGAGTGTCAACGCAGCTGATGCCCCCACAAGAGCAGGAATATCAGGGGACGTTTCCATATCATGGCTTAAAACCGTACAAATAACTTGGGTATCGTTGCGAAAACTTGGCACAAAAAGCGGACGGATCGGACGATCAATAAGACGCGACGTTAATGTTTCTTGGTCGCTAGGCTTTGCTTCTCGCTTGAAAAACCCACCTGGGATGCGCCCTGCCGCGTAAGCTTTTTCTTGATAGTGAACGGTGAGGGGAAAAAAATCCACATCTGGCATAGCTTTTTTATGAGCCACAGCCGTACATAAAACGATGGTCTCGCCATAGGTGACGAGAACAGCTCCATCCGCTTGACGCGCTAATTTTCCTGTTTCGATGGTTAAGGTTTTCCCTCCCCAATTTATTTCTTGTCTGTAAACTTTAAACATTCTCTTTTAATTCCTTTTTCCATTTTTGCTTGGTGTTATGCTGAAATTTTTTCATCATCTCCCCATAAGCATATGTTCTCTGATCAAAGTCGAGATTAAGAGTTTGGGAGGACAGTGGTTTTCTGGGCATTGAGCAGGACTAATTACCGCCTCAAACCTAATCTCTCGATAAGCTTCCCGTAACGACCTTCATTCGTCTTTTTTAAATAATCTAGGAGTCGACGTCTCCGACTCACCAGCATAAGAAGACCACGACGAGAGTGAAAATCTTTTTTATGGTCCCCTAAATGGGATGTCAGGTTACTGATACGTTCTGTTAACACAGCCACCTGAACTTCAGGAGATCCTGTATCATTTTTTTGCGTCGCAAATTCTTGAATAACTTCTTGTTTTCGTGCATTGGTAATCGACATCGTTTACTCCTCTCAGGTTACATATTAAATACGCGCAGAGGTTTTACAACCCCTTCCCCTGCTCTCGCAAGGGCTTGAGGCACTCCTCCACACATGATCAAAACGACTTCTTCCTCCTTATGGGGAAAAGAAATGGATTGACCTTGGCGAAGCAACCGCGCCTCTTTGTCTTCCACCTCAAGAGCCAGGATGTCGGCCAGCGCATCTTGAAGAGGCAAAACATATTTCATTAATTCTGTGTTATGCCCTATCTCGAGAAGAGAATCCAGTAAAATCGCATCTTTTTCATGAAAAGTGCCCGCCATTAAGCGTCTGAGACTTATCAGATGTCCACAAGTCCCCAAGTGCAAAGCCAAATCTCGTGCAAGGCTCCGTACATAGGTTCCCTTACTGCAGACAACCTCAAAAACTGCAGACTCAGGAAAAACATCACAAAGTTCTAAAGACTCAATTGTAAGGCGTCGCGGCGCTAACGCCACTTCTTTTCCTTCTCGCGCCAAGGCATATGCACGTTTCCCCTCCACTTTAAGAGCGGAATAAATGGGAGGAATTTGCTCGATTTCTCCTCTAAAAAGAGGGAGAATCTGCTCAATGTCTTGACGAGACGGCCGATGAGGGGAAGTCGCAGTTATCTCGCCTTCCCGATCGTCCGTTGAGCGTGCTTCTCCCCATTTTACCTCAAAACGATAAGCTTTCTGACCATCTAAGACATAAGCGAGAGTTTTCGTGGCTTCTCCTAAGGCGATAGGAAGAACGCCAGAGGCCAAAGGATCCAATGTCCCTCCATGACCTGCTTTTTTTGCCTTAAAAAGACGTTTAATTTTAGCAACCACTCGCGCTGAAGTTATTCCTTCAGGCTTATCAACAATGATCCAACCGTGGATTGTTTGAGTTAGCACCTTCTTGTCATCCTTGGGCTAGAAAAGGCTTGTTTTTCAAGGAAAAAACAATGACTTTTCTTGACTCGAGAATCTCTTAGAATTTGTCTTCAGAGGATTCTGACTCTTCGTCTACAGCTGCCAATGGCGCAGCTGTCGCTCCCTCTTTGGAGGCCACAGCAACAGGAACGGGAGAGGCATCTCTTAAGGCTAAACATTCTGTATACGCCTGAGCCCTTAAGGCCAGCAGTTCCTTCTCGATCTCATCCCACGACGATTTAGGCGTATCCGTAAAGCTACCAATAATAGTTTTGCCATCACCTGCCTTAAGATCATCTCTCCAAACCCCAAATCCATGAGGATTAGGTTCTTCGCGTGGAACCTCGAAGCGCGTATTAAATGCTTGGAGCATACGGTATTTTAAATCGAGAGGAAAATAACGAGGGAACATCAGTTTATCCGTGGGGTCCCCCTTTTCATCACAAGAAAACAGCACGTCCACTTTTTTCTGTGCGAGTTCAACAGAGGTCAAAGGGCGCCGATCTGGCCCAACACCGTTAGGAAGAAAGTTTGTTCTCTCATAAGGGATTGTAAGAGTTTTTCTCACAACAAGCAGTCCATTTTCCCTTTGACTTGCTTCAAAATTCACCCCAGGACTGGCTTCATCCATCGCGGAGGCAGAAAAAATTGGCGTACATACAACAGGGGCAGACTTCAACTTGTCTAAGAATTCTTCTGGATATCCCTGAGCTCTTAAGCCCGCCAGGCTCTTCTGGACTAAACGTTCTGTATGCTCTTGATCCTCCATCGCGTATGACATATGGGAAAGAGACAAAAGACAAGACGTCATCAACAGAAAGTTTTTCATAAGGAGACCCTCGCTATGTTAGACTAGGTAAGAAGATAATAAGAAACTATAACACAAAACGTAATGCTCCAAGTGTTTTAGCCTAGGAAGAGCAATATATCTTCTTTAGCTTACGGTCAAGAGGCACGTGCCCTATGGTCAAGGCCACCTCACGAACCCCAGGATCTTGTTCAAAAAAAAACATTAGCATCGGTTCATCGGGGATGACAACAAAACTGACAGCACTTCAACAATTGTCCGGCGGCAAGAGGCCATTCACTTAAAAATACTCTAACCGTACAGAAAACAGCTTCTCAAACCGTTTAACTGCTGGACTTGTAACCATTAAAATAACACGATCTTGAACCTTAATAACCGTCTCTTCACGCGGCATAAGGATCTGTTCGCCTCGAATAATCGCTCCAATGATTAAATTTTGAGGCATATTGATTTCCCCCACTGTCATCCCAAGCACACTTGACGTCCCCACGGCTTCTGCCTCGATGACTTCTCCAAAATTATCTCTCAAGGAATGAACAGTGCGAATACGACCGCGTCTCACATATTGCAGAATGCTCGAAACAGTCAAAGCCTTAGGGCTAATAACCGAATCAATACCCAAGGATGGGATCAAGCTTGAGTAGGAGGAGCTATTAATAAGCGCCATTGATTGCTTAGCTCCAATGCGTTTAGCCAAAAGAGACGCTAGGATATTGACCTTATCATCAGACGTCACCGCTACAACTTTATCGGCGGCTTTTGCATTTGCCTCTCTCAAAATTTCAAGGTCTAAAGCGTCTCCTCGTAAAACAACAGCACGAGAGAGCTGATTTGCGACATACGCCGCTCGATCCTTATCATTTTCAATAAGCATAAGAGAAATATTTGGGTGATGGGCTTCAACCTCTTCACTCAAACAAAGGCCCACATTTCCTCCCCCTAAAATCAAAAGACGTTGAGATTTTTGATCACTAAATCCAAAGGCCTCAACTGCATGCATCAACATTTCTTGAGGAATGAGGAGATATACCTCATCCTCTTCCTTCAACTCATCAGATCCAGTGGGAACAAAGCCCTTATCACCTCGAACGACAAACAAGACACTAAGGTCAAGTTCAGGAAACAAACCATCAAGCAGGCGCAAAGGAGTGTTTAAGATAGGTGCTTTTGCTTTACAACGTATGCCAATCAATTGAATTTTCTGTTCAGCAAAAGGAATAACTTCAAAAGCGCCGGGAACTTCAAGACCACGTCCAATAGCGCGCGCAACTTCAAGCTCAGGGGAAATGATCAAATCAATGGGCATGTGATCCGGTTTATAAAGAGCGGACCATTCTGGATTAAGATAGCTTTTATTCCGCACGCGCGCAATTTTTATAGGAACATTGAAAAGAGAATGAGCAATCTGACAAGCGACCATATTGACCTCATCAGCAAAGGTCACCGTAATGATCATGTCTGCCTCATGAAGATCTGCCCGAGCAAGAACATCAGGATGCGAGGCAAAGCCAACAATCCCTCTCACATCTAAGGTTCCTGAAATATGGTTAACAAGCTCTTCCGACTGATCAACAACTGTCACATCATTGTCGTGCGTTGAAAGGTATCGAGCTATACTAAATCCAACTTGGCCCGCACCACAAATAAGTACTTTCACCCTATATTTCTCTCTCCAAAAAGCTCACAAGCTCAGACTCCGTGAACTTTGTCACATCTTTTGGAATCTCAGCGGTAACTTTTGATAAGGTTTGCTTGCATAGATTCTCTCTTAGATCTCCCAGAGTTTTGGGAGGAGATATAATAATAAGCTCATCAAATTCTGCATTTTCAGTAGCTTTCTCTAAAATATCACATAGTTCTTTTGCAAAAAGATTTTTTTGATGCTGATGCCAATCCGTACGAGGCTGATACGCATGGCGACCAGAATAGCTGCTTTCAAAATCTCGCCCTGGCTTAGACGTTCCCAAGGTGCTTTCTCTTAAGTTTTCGCCAACGAAATCCTGCCCCATGGCGTTTTCAAGTTTATTGTTATCTCTGACAAAAATTCGAGCTCTTGCCCCATCTGCAACGAGAACCCACTTTTTTTTCTGCTTCAGCATGATAATACTCCTTCCTCATCTATGTATATTTTCAGTATGTAAGGAAATGATAAAGATCTCGTTAAAAGTTTCCTTACACTAAATGAAAAACGTGAATCACAAGGGTAAGAAACACTTCCATCATAATAAGAATCACGATAATTGATTCTAACATGGTCGAATGACGATTATTAAGTTCATCTCGCATCATTTCAAACAATTCTTTAACAATATCCAGCCTACGATTGAGCACCGCCGTGCGGGCGTGAAGCTCCAAGTCATTGATTGTCATCGTATACAAACTTTCATATTCTGGATGATCCCAGATAAAAACAGGAGCATCCAAAATATCACTGTGCAAATTCACAGAATTACGCTCAATAAATAATTCCCCTATTCTTCTTGAGATTTCTTTACGAGACAACGATATTTTCCCGCGGCGCGCCAGCTCTTGGGGAATGTTTTTTGTCATTTCAATCGTATTATCAATACCTGCTTCAAAAGCCGTAAGCTTTATAGCTTGAGAGAGACCATAAGACACGGCTAACATTTGAAGGGCATGAGACCGTGTTTTAGCGAGTGTAATCTTATCTTGAAAAAAACGTGGTTTGGTCGCAAAACAATAGTCAAACTCTTCAAAAACAGGGTTAATTGAATTTTGAGAAAATTTTTGAAGAAGATTTAAAAATTGAGTTTCTTCTTCAATAGGAACATTCCACAAAACGGTACATCCATACCGAAAAATAAAGATATCCCATTCTTTATAAGCCGCATGGAGAGCATCTGTGTAAAAATTGATAAACTCAACTTCATCCAACGCCAGGGCAAGTCCCTGGAGGTCATAAGTTTCTGCTGTACTGAGAGCAAGACATCGCATGAATTTTCTCGTTATTTTAAAAAGATATTACACTAGATCGAGAAAAAAATCCAACATTTTAAGGTCGTGAAAAAGGAATGCGATAAACCCAGAAAACGCCGGGGAAGGCAGAGAGGAAGACAAGAATGAGATAAGGAGTCCATCCAAAAAACTCTACCACAAATCCTGCAAGCGGCGCACAAAGTGTTCGGCTAAGGCCGGCAAACGAAGTTAAAAGAGCCAATTGGGTAGCAGCAAAGGTTACATTACAACAAGTTAATTGATAAGAAAAAAAGCCCGTCAACGTAATCCCACTCAAAAAATGCTCAACACCTATGGTAACATACAAGAATGGAAGATTAGCCCCAAGCTTTGCTTGCATAAGAAAAAGAAGACACGCAACCCCGTGAGAAAGAGCCCCCCAAAAGAGGATTTTTTGATATCCATAAAGACGAATCCAATATCCTCCCACGAGTCCTCCTAGGATCGTTGCTCCTAAGCCAAAAACTTTGGCAACATTGCTAATTTCTATATAAGTAAATCCTAAATCGAGCAAAAAGAGGGGTTGCATCATTCCTAAAAGATGCTCTGGCAAGCGGTAAATCAGCATAAAGACAAGAATGGCTTTCCACCCTGTCTGAGCCATAAAATCTTTAAAAGGACCCATAAAGGCATAGCGCAGCCGGTCTTTCCAGCTGGCAAAGGAATGAGTATGTTGAAGGGCAAATCGATCCGGCTCTCGCATAATCAAGACCGCGAACAAGCCAATAGTCATCAAAAGAGACAGAAAAATATAAACCTCTTGCCACGTAAAATATGTCGCAAGGTAGAGAGCTCCAGCGCCTGAGGTAAGGATCGCCATCCGGTATCCAAAAACATCTATCCCCTCCCCTATTCCCCACTCTCGTGATTTTAATGTTTCCATTTGATAGGTCAAAAGAAGCACATGCTGGCTTGCGGCTGAAATCGTCACAAGAAACCCACAGACAACAAATGTTTTTAGATTTTGAACAGGATCAAGGAATGCCATGGATAAAAGCCCGCCAATAGCCGTTACCTGGACAAGACAAAGCCAGCTACGTCGTTGCCCTAAGTAGTTTTTTAAAAAAGGCAAAGATACTTGATCTAAAATAGGCGCCCATAAAAATTTAATGGTATAAGGAAGGTGAAGCAGGCCAAAAAGGCCAATGGACATATAATCAAGGCCATAGCTTTTAAGCCAAACTCCTAAAGTCTTCGCTGTTAAAAGAAGCGGCAAACCATTAGCGTAAGCAATACACCCAATGGTTAAAACACGTTTGTCAGCGTACTGACGAAGGAATGATATGAAGGTTAATAGTCCTTTCTTATTGCCGTAATCAGTGTACCCCTACTACAATACTACTATACGCGCATCGGCATAAGAACATAAAGAGCCGAGTCATCCCCTGCATCTTTCGCAATAATAGCTTGAGTATCGTCACCAATCAAAATCTGCAATGTTGGGCTTGAAATTTGTTGAGTCACATCCAGAATAAAACGTGCATTAAAACCAAAATCAATGGAATTGCTGCCGTATTTGACCTCTATCTCCTCAACAGCGCTTCCTGTCTCACTGCTGTGGGCAGAAATAGCCATTGTGCTAGCT
This sequence comes from Pseudomonadota bacterium, assembly GCA_016185255.1. Taxonomy (GTDB): domain Bacteria; phylum Pseudomonadota; class Alphaproteobacteria; order UBA9655; family UBA9655; genus UBA9655. The sequence goes on along the minus strand of JACPNY010000005.1, from coordinate 6,831 downwards.
TCTACACGTATCTTCACGGGGCGCAGCTTATCTGTCGACATAATAGAAATACGGTCCACCGCTTCTGCAAAAGCTTTTACGTCCACTTCTAAAACCTTATCATTTCCAAAAGGAATAACCTTTTCATAATCAGGAAACTTTCCTTCAATAAGGCGAGACATAAGAACAGAAGTTCCCACCGCAAAGCGCACTTGGTTTTCAGAGAGCGATAGGGTTATTTCTTCAGCTATTTCATCGATGAGTTTGCGAATTTCCTGAATTGTTTTTCGGGAAACAATAACATGAGGCATGGTAGATGCTTTGGGAGGCAACTCCACTTGCGCTTGAGCAAGACGCAGGCCATCCGTTGCCACAGCTCTTAAAAATCCATCCGCTGTATTGTGGAAGAAGATTCCATTAAGATAATACCGAGTCTCTTCGGTAGACATGGAAAAACGCGTTTTATCAATAAGCCGGGAAAGCTCAGCTCCATGAATTTTAAAAGTGCAGGGAAGATTTTCTGCTGTCATAGACGGAAATTCAAGAGCCGGCAAGCAAGCAAAACTATAAGAAGATCTTCCTGACTGCAAACGAAGAGATGTCCCTTCTTCCTCCATTTTTAGCTCAATTTCTGCGCCTTCTGGAAGTTTCCTCACAACATCAAAAAGAAGATGTGCGGAAACAGTTGTGCTTCCTGAGGCTTTAATGTGGGCCGGTACTGTTTCAATAAGAGCAATCTCAAGGTCAGTTGCCGTAATTTTTAAAGAATTCCCTTGAGCCTCAAGAAGAACATGGGCGAGGATGGGAACTGTGTTGCGCCGTTCCACAACTCCTTGGCAATGGGCCAAAGCCTTAAGAAGCGCCTGTTTTTCTACCACAAGGTGGAGAAAATCTGTTTGTAAAGATTCTGCAGTCATCATTTAACTCTCCAGCATTCGACGTAGCAATTCAATATCCTCACACATACCTTTTTCTTTTTCCATCAATTCTTCAATTTTTTTCACCGCATGTAAGACGGTCGTGTGATCTCGCCCTCCGAACTTACGCCCAATTTCTGGCAAAGATCTAGACGTGAGTTGCTTTGCTAAATACATGGCAACTTGTCGGGGGCGCGCCACCGTACGAGCACGCCGTGGAGAATGCATATCAGAAAAGCGCACACTATAATATTCTGCAACCCTTTTTTGAAGTTCTTCGATTGTCACTCGCCGATCGTTCGCTCTCAATAAATCTCTTAGAACATCTTGGGTTGATTCAAGGGTAATCTGACGTCCCACAAGAGTTGAGTGGGCAACAACACGCGTTAAGGCCCCTTCAAGCTCTCGAATATTAGAGGAAATTTTATAGGCTAAAAACTCAAGGACCTTTGGAGGAAGTTTAATGTCTAGTTGTTCTGCTTTTGCCTGAAGAATCCCAAGACGAAGCTCGTAGGTTGTTGGGTGAATATCGGCCACAAGACCCCATCCCAAACGAGACTTTAGGCGCTCCTCCATTTCCAAATCTGAGGGTGATTTATCAGCCGAGATAATAATCTGGCGATTTTGATCTACAAGAGCATTAAAGGTATGAAAAAATTCTTCCTGAGTTGACTCTTTTCCACTGATAAATTGAACATCATCAATCATCAAAACGTCCACCGAGCGGAATTGATCTTTGAAAGCAACCGTATCCTTAAAACGTAAGGCTCTCACAAACTGATACATAAACTTTTCAGCAGATAAATAAATAACTTTCCTCTTTGGGTGACATTTTTTGATATGCCAAGCAATGGCATGCATAAGATGCGTTTTGCCAAGGCCTACCCCTCCATATAAAAATAAAGGGTTAAATGTAACTGTTTCTGACTCAGCCACCTTATGCGCGGCCGCATGTGCCAATTCATTGGGTTTTCCCACCACAAAATTTTCAAAGGTAAACCGAGGGTCAAGATTTGAGCCTACATCTGATATATCTAATAACAACTCTTCGGGAAGAGACTTATCCTCAGACACATTTACGATAATGTCCAATTGGCAGATGTTGTCATTGACACTATGCAAAATCGCTTTAACACGTTCTGCATAATTATTTTTTACCCAATCTCGCATAAAAGCTGTTGGAGCTGCTAAACGCACACAATCGTTTTGTTGATCTACGACGGAGAGGGGCTTCAGCCAGCTTAAGTATGTAGCTTCACCATACTCTTCAAGTAGGCGTCCTTGAATGCTCTCCCATTGTCCTTCGAGATCAATTTTTGCTGTATTCATATTCGTGTGTAACTGTTGATGGTGTCGTCGTTGACAAGCAAGTAGCGCTCAAAAAGATGGTGCAGACACTTAAGCGTTCTTAAAATTAAAGAACTTCTACTACACCAATATACTAGGCGGACTTAACGCGTGCGTTGAGGCGAGACATTTTCCGAGCTGCAGTATTTTTATGTAATACTCCCTTCGTCACACTCCGCATAATCTCTGGTTGAGCTAGTTTAAGAGCTGCTTGCGCTCCTGGTTTGTCGCCCGCTATCAATGCCGCTTCTACTTTTTTAATAAAAGTCCGAACGCGTGAAAGTCGAGAATGATTACGTAAGGTTTGCTTTGCATCCCGACGAATCCGCTTCATTGCTGATTGGTGTTGTGCCATAATAGTCCTTATTTACAAGTTATCCACACTGTTGAGGAAAGTTATAACTGACATCCGCGGTGTCGTCAACAGAAGCATTTGTCTGTTTTTTAGGAGGAAAAATGAAAAGAAAACTCTCCCTTTTTTTTCTTATGGGAATCCTTATCTTAAAGAGTGCATATGCCCTGCCTAATGCTCAAGAAGACCCAAGAGTTCAAAAAATTTACGACGAGCTCCAAAGAAAACTCATTTGGATCGAAGAAGGTAAGTGGACTTCTTGCGGGACAACTCTTCTTGATACTTTAGCCCACGTCGAAGATGATGGCTTGTGGGCAGAAGATTATTTACCTTTTGTTAACTATCTCCAAAAGGCGAACCTGAGCTCTCCTGAAACCCAAAAAGAGGCCGATGCCCTCTTAACCCTTGCCGCGCTCACTTATGTCTCTGATATGAAAGGGGAACGCCTGGATCCTCATGCAGTAGATAAAAATATTCATATCCCGCGTGTCGTAGCTGACGAAACAAATCTTTTAAGAGGTTATTTGGCCCTCCCTAATCATTGCGGATGGATTTATGATTTGGCTCCCTCTAACCCAGAATATCAGCGTCTCAAACAGCTTTTAGCTCTTTATCGTCAGAAAAAAGTTCAAGGAGGCTGGCCCCAACTGCCCAAAGATACAAAGCTTCAAAAGGGAGACAAAGGACCTCTCGTAGAAACCCTTAAAGCTCAATTAATTGCTCAAGATGCCCTTCCCCCACAAGGTCAAGGGAGTGATGTCTTTGACGAAGCCTTAGAAGATGTTATCAAAACCTATCAAGGATTTCACGCTCTTGAACAAGATGGAAAAGTTGGCGGGGCAACCCTGAAAGCTCTGAATACATCTGTTGAGGACCGTATTAAATCCATCATTATCAGTCTTGAGCGCCAGAGATGGCTTCCGGTCCCCCTGCCCTCTCGCTATATTCAAGTGAATATTCCAGGATTTTACTTAAAAGCTGTGAACGGAATCAATTCTTTCTATATGCCTATTATCACCGGGCGAGAATATAGAAAAACTCCTGTTTTTTATGCGCCTATGACGGAAATTATCTTTAATCCTTCCTGGCATGTTCCCACCAACATTGCTGTGCAAGATAAGTTGCCAAAACTCAAAAAAAATCCCAATGCCTTTGCAGGGAAAGGATATCATTTTTATAGCTCATCAGGAGAAGAAGTCAGTCCCACATCCGTCAACTGGGACTCCTATTCAAGCGGAAGCTTCCCCATAAGAATTGTTCAAAGCCCCGGCAATGCCAATGCACTTGGAAAAATCCGCTTCACAATCGACAATCCTTTTTCGATCTATCTCCACGGAACACCAGAAGAAAAGCTTTTTAATAAGGCAAAAAGGTCTCTCAGTTCTGGCTGCATCCGTGTTCAAGACCCCATAAAGCTTGCTAAATTCGTTTTCGATAATCCGCACGAATGGACGTATGAGCGCATTGAAAAAGAATCTTCAGGAACCCAAACAAAACGGGTTAAACTCGAAGCGCCTCTCCCTGTCTTTGTAACCTATTTTACAGTTTTTGAGGATGAAAACCACAAATGGCACTTTGTTGACGACGAATATGGTCAAGACAAAAAACTGTGGACAGCCTTAGAAAAAGCAAAAAAGAGCTTTACCGAAGAAGCTATAGGTCATCACGGTATATTTGATGCCCTAGCTTCCCCCTAAATATCAGCCAACAATATCCATTTGGCTGAAAAAGAAAGCAATTTCAATCCCGGCATTTTCAAAGCTGTCGGACCCATGTACGGAATTTGCTTCGATAGATTCGGCAAAATCTCGACGAATCGTTCCTTCATCTGCATTCGCAGGATTTGTTGCCCCCATAATCTTGCGATACTGTTCAACAGCATTCTCTCCTTGCAAGACTTGAACAACAACGGGGCCTGAACTCATAAAAGTACAAAGGTCATTGAAAAATGACCGTTCTTGGTGAACTGCATAGAACTGTTGAGCTTGCTCAAGGGACAAGTGGATACGCCTTTGTGCAATAATTCTCAAGCCAGCACTTTCTATCCGCCCATTCACAGCACCCGTTAAATTTCTGCGTGTTACATCAGGTTTTAGAATAGATAAGGTACGTTGCATGTTAATAATCTCCACATTTAAAAGTGCTCCCTCTATACTCCTTCTCACGCCCCATGGGAAGCCCCTTAAAAGAGGAAAGATCAACTCCTTCTTCTCGTAAAAGCGTCACCTTTGCCGGCAACCCCCAGTAATACCCTCCTATATGTTGTCGACTTCCCACAATCCGATGGCATGGGATCAAAGGAGAAACTGGGTTGGCTCCTACAGCATTGGCAACAGCCCTCACCGCTTTTGGCATCTGGAGATGATTTGCCAAATCTTGGTAGCTCATCACAATCCCCCGAGGAATTTCGAGAAGGGCCTCCCAAACACGTTGTTGAAAAGGAGTCCCTGCCAAAAGATAACTTGGGGTTTGAGGAAGACTCATGTCCTGTTCAATCAGAGCATGGTTTTTAAAAGATCTCAGAAGAGAAGCCGGATTGGGAAAAGCCTTTAAAGTAAGACCACACACCTTATCGTCTCCTGTCATAATAAAAAACCACGTGTCATCCACTCCATAATACAACTGGGGATACGTCTTACAAAAGACATCCTTAGAAAGAAATTGAGGCTTGATTTGAATAGTCATAAACGGCAGTTTGCTGTATAATAATATGAGTTACAAGGAAAGATTCTTATGTCCCTTATCAGCCGCCGCATGGCGCATATAAAGCCTTCTCCTACCCTAGCCGTGACCGCCCGCGCTACGGAATTAAAATCTCTTGGTCACGATGTGATTGACTTTGGAGCAGGAGAGCCTGACTTTGACACCCCTCAGTTTATTAAGGATGCGGCCATCCGGGCCCTAGAACAGGGAAAAACAAAATACACGGCCGTTGGCGGAACTCTTTCTTTGCGCAAAGCTATCGCCCAGAAATTCAAGCGTGAAAATGGTATCGATTACACTCCCGAGCAAATCGTTGTGGGCGTTGGCGCAAAACAAGTCATTTTCAATGCCTTCTTGGCGTCTCTTGATCCAGGGGATGAAGTTATCATTCCCGCTCCTTATTGGGTCTCTTATCCCGATATGGTTGCCCTTGCGGAAGGGGTGCCTGTAATTGTGAAGTGCGCTTTGAACAATCACTTAAAATTGACACCGGAAGAGCTGGAAAAAGCAATCACGCCTCAAACAAAATGGCTGATTTTAAATTCTCCAAGTAATCCCACAGGGATGGCGTACTCTCGCAAAGAACTTGAGGATTTAGCCGCCGTGTTACGCCGTCATCCCCAAGTGCATGTTTTAAGTGACGATATCTATGAACACCTTGTCTATGATGACTTTCAGTTCACAACTCTTGTTCAAGTTGCTCCTGATTTAAAAGAAAGAGTTCTCACTGTGAATGGCGTCTCCAAAAGCTACTCTATGACTGGCTGGCGCATCCATTCCTCAGGGAGCCTTTTACCTTTATCCGTCTTGCGCAGCCCTTATGGGTAAAACAACGCCTTCAGGAACAGTCATTACAAATGACTCAGATCTTGTGGCTTATCTTTTAGATGCCGCAGGCGTTGCTGTTGTTCCAGGTGTTGCTTTTGGACTTTCTCCTTACTTTCGCATTTCCTATGCTATGGACACAAAGATTTTGCTAGAAGGATGTCGCCGCATCGCGGAAGCTGTTAGGGCGTTGAGATAACAACCTTAACATCTGACATTTTTTGAAATATAGCCGCTTCTATTGTCATCCCCGAGATAGAACCTCTTGATTTTAAAAGAAAATCCTAGAGCTTCTCCATCGGGGATGACAAACATAGCGCAGTTAGAATAAAATTTATCAGGTGGCAAGCATAATAACTTCCTCAAGCCCCTCCCTTCAAAATGTCCAACAAAGTTAAACAGTTTTCTGTTTTTAAGATTTTAGGGCCACAATCGCCAAAAATAACCTCATCAACAGAATACTGACTCATCCAAACAGGCGTGACATTTGCTTGCAAAGCACACGCTATGTCTGTTGAAAGGGCATCTCCAACAAACAAAATCTCTTCCTTAGAAATAGGCTGAGGAAGATCTTTAATAATTTCATCGACAACCCAAGGGTCGGGTTTATGAGGTTTATTTTTACGAGCTCCATAAGCTTTATCAAAATGTTTGCTCCATCCCACTTTCTCAACAGTGTCTTCCAGCAAATCATGTTCTTTATTGCTT
>JACPNY010000067.1 GCA_016185255.1 Pseudomonadota bacterium | reverse complement strand
CTCAGATGGTTTCTTATGAAGTTTCTATTGGCCTTGTGATTATTACGATTCTTTTGTCTGCGGGCTCCTTAAATCTGAGTGAGATTGTGGAAGCTCAACAAAACATTTGGTTCATTATTTCCCATTTGCCGATGGCTGTGATTTTTAGCGTATCTGCTCTCGCAGAAACTAATCGGGCGCCTTTTGATTTGCCAGAGGCGGAAGCTGAGCTTGTCTCTGGGTATAATGTTGAATATTCTTCCATGACCTTTGCCCTCTTTTTCTTAGGGGAATATGCCAATATGATTCTTATGAGTGCTATAGGAAGCATCCTTTTCCTTGGTGGATGGTTACCACCCTTGCAGATTATTCCCTTTACATGGGTGCCGGGGATTGTTTGGTTTTCCTTAAAAATGTCTTTTCTTCTTTTTATCTTTTTATGGGTAAGGGCGACCTTTCCTCGATATAGATACGACCAGCTTATGCGATTGGGGTGGAAGGTATTTTTACCCTTTTCTTTAATATGGGTTATCCTAACAGCTGGAGTTATAGTCATCCTATGAAGTTAAAATTTTTTCCCTTAACAGAACTGTGCTCAGGACTTTTTCTTACTCTGAAGTATATGCTTGTGAAGAAGAAAGTGACTCTCGCCTACCCTTACGAAAAAGGGACGTTGTCGCCGCGCTTTCGGGGTGAACATGCGTTGAGGCGATATCCAAATGGGGAAGAACGATGCATTGCCTGTAAGCTTTGTGAAGCAGTTTGCCCTGCTCAAGCCATTACCATAGAAGCGGAAGAGCGTGAGGACGGAAGTAGGCGCGCCGTCCGCTATGATATTGATATGATAAAGTGTATTTATTGTGGTCTTTGCGAAGAGTCTTGTCCTGTGGATGCCATTGTGGAAGGGCCAAATTTTGAATTCGCAACAGAGACCCGAGAAGAGCTTTACTACAACAAGGAAAAACTTCTTTCAAATGGAGATCGGTGGGAAGTTGCAATTGCTGCTCGCTTGGAGCAGGATGCGGGGTATAGGTGAGTGAAGCGAAGCAAACTGGGTTTCTGAGGTGCTTTGCGGCGCTGACAATGATGGCGGAAAAAAAATGACTGCAACGATTCTCCTTTTCTACATCCTTTCAGGCGTTCTGTTGAGCTCGGCTATAATGGTCGTGACGACTAAAAATACGGTTTATGGGGTTTTGTTTCTTATCTTGGCTTTTTTTAATGCAGCAGGACTTTTCATTTTGGCGCATGCTGAATTTTTGGCGATGATATTAGTCGTTGTTTATGTGGGAGCAGTTGCCGTTCTTTTTCTCTTTGTTGTGATGATGATTAATGTGGAGGTGGGACAACGGTCACAGATTGACCGACGTTATTTTCTTATGGGGTCTTTTGTAGGGTCAGTGCTTGTGGGAGAACTTATTTTGGTATTTGTGAGCTGGACTACTTCACCAGAGGCTTTTGAATTAATCTTTGCACCTCAAGATGGTCTTTCTAATACGCACGCTCTTGGGGCCTTGCTTTATACCCATTATGCTCTTGTTTTTCAGGCAGCTGGCCTTATTTTACTTATTGCTATGATAGGAGCAATTATCCTGACTTTGCGTCAGAGAGAAGGAGTTTTTAAGCAAAAGATAGGAGAGCAGTTGGCACGTCAGGCAAAGGACAGCGTGCGCTTAGTGGATATATCTCCCTCGTCATCATTTCGGACTTTAGAAAATCTTACTGATCTTGCAAAAGTGGGGGAGGGGTAAGCCGTGTCCCTTAGCCTAGATCATTATCTTATTGTGGCGGCCCTTCTTTTTACGATTGGGAGTGTTGGGGTTTTTCTGAATCGGCGGAATGTAATCGTGATTTTGATGTCTATCGAATTAATGTTGTTGGCTATAAATATAAATTTTGTTGCGTTTTCCCAATATCTTGGGGATCTCGTAGGACAAGTGTTTGCCCTTTTTGTTTTAACAGTTGCGGCAGCTGAATCTGCTATAGGCCTTGCTATTCTTGTCGTCTATTTTCGCAATCAAGGCGATATTAATGTGGATGACATCAGTGTGATGAGAGGGTAGGCATGAATACATTAGCTATCCTCGTTGTTTTTTTGCCCCTTCTTGGTGCTCTTTTGGGCAGTGTTCTGGCACGTCGTTTTAGTCAGGCTATTACCTGCGGGCTAATGGCCTTGTCGACAATTTTTGCGAGCATTCTCTTTGTTAAAATAGGTCTGAAAGAAGAAACTCTTCTGATTCCTCTTTTTAAGTGGATTCATGTGGAATTTTTTGAGGTGAGTTGGGGGCTCCAAATAGACAGTTTGAGTCTTGTGATGATGGCTGTCGTGACACTCATCTCTTTTCTGGTGCATGTGTATTCAGTTGGATATATGAAGGGGGATCAAAGCATTCCGCGCTTTATGGCTTACTTGAGCCTGTTCACCTTCTTTATGTTGACGTTGGTCACCGCTCCCAATTTTTTGCAAATGTTTTTTGGATGGGAAGGAGTTGGCCTTTGTTCTTATCTTTTGATTGGGTATTGGTATGATCGAGAGAGCGCAAATGCGGCTGCCATTAAGGCTTTTCTCGTTAACCGTGTGGGAGATATAGGGTTTGTCTTAGGTATTTTGACTATCTTTGTGCTTTTTGGAACCATTGATTTTTTGGCTGTTTTTGAGCTTGCTGAAGATCATAAGAACGATACCTTTGCGTTCTTTGGGGACCACTATCATGCGCTTACCCTTGTGTCTCTCTTGTTCTTTTTTGGGGCCATGGGAAAATCGGCTCAGATTGGGCTGCATACTTGGCTGCCTGATGCAATGGAAGCGCCTACGCCGGTGTCTGCCTTAATTCATGCGGCAACAATGGTTACGGCGGGTGTCTTTTTAGTGGTGCGTATTTCTCCGCTCTTAGAATATACGCCCCTTGCCCGGGAAGTCATCACGCTTGTTGGAGCTGTGACAGCGCTGATGACGGCGACAATTGCGTGTGTACAAAATGATATTAAGCGAATCATTGCTTATTCTACTTGTAGTCAGTTGGGATATATGTTTATGGCGGCAGGTCTTTCTGGATATAGCGCTTCTATGTTGCACCTCACAACCCATGCCTTTTTCAAAGCTTTGCTTTTCTTAAGCGCGGGTTCTGTCATTCATGCCATGTCTGATGAATATAATATTCAAAAGATGGGGGGCATTTGGAAATATATTCCCATCACTTATGTCCTTATGTGGATTGGAAGTTTGGCGCTTGCGGGGATTCCGTTCTTTTCAGGATTTTATTCCAAAGACATGATTCTTGAGGTGGATTGGGTCTCCAATTTGCCTGTGGGCAAAGTGGCCTTCGTTTTTGGGATAAGTGCTGCCATCTTAACGGCATTTTATACTTGGCGCTTGCTTTTACTTACTTTTCATGGAACCCCTAGGGCTGATGAGGCGGTTATGGGTCATATTCACGAATCTTCCCTGATTATGCTTGTGCCCCTGATGGTTTTAGGAGCAGGCTCCCTGTGTTCAGGATATGTTTTGTACGATCTTTTTGTTGGAGGAAGCACATCTTTTTGGGGAAATTCCATTTTTGTTTTGCCCGAAGATAACGTCATTGAAGCGGCTCATCATGTAGGAGCTTGGGTGGAATGGAGCCCAACACTTGCGACTCTTATTGGCATTGGACTTGCATATTGTCTCTATGTATTTGCAAAAAGTTGGCCGGAACGTCTTTCAATGACATTTAGTAAAATTTATTCTTTTCTTGTGCATAAATGGTATTTTGATGAACTTTATGATCTCCTTTTTGTGCGATTCTCTTTCAAGCTTGGTAAAATTTTTTGGGAAGAAGGGGATAAAGAAATGATAGATGGTTTGGGTCCTAATGGGCTTGCTGTGTTATCAATGTCGGGGGGACGTCTTTTATGTCGACTTCAAACAGGATATCTTTATCATTATGCTTTCGCCATGATCATTGGACTTGTTCTGATGATTGGATGGTATTTTTGGATGTAGAGACAAGGACGCTCCATGGACACTCTTCCGCTTCTCAGTATTACCATTTTCCTTCCCCTTTTAGGAGCTTTTGGGATCTTCTTAAATTGGGGAAACAAAGGCGATAATGCCCGGTGGGTGGCTTTGTGGACCTCCCTTGTGACCTTGGGTATGGCTTTAATATTGTGGAAAAACTATAATCCCATGCTCTCTACTTTTCAGCTTGAGAATAAGTTCCAATGGATACCTCTTTTAAATGTGGGCTATCACGTGGGAGTAGATGGGATTTCTTTGCCTTTTATTTTGCTTTCCGCTCTTCTTATTCCCATTTGTATCCTTGCCAGCTGGACATCTATTCAAACACGTGTGTCAGAATATATGATCGCCTTTCTCGTTCTCGAGACCATGCTGATTGGTCTCTTTGCGGCCCTTGATTTTATTGTCTTTTATTTGTTTTTTGAGGGGGTGTTAATTCCTATGTTCCTCATCATCGGCATTTGGGGAGGGCCCAATCGGATTTATGCAGCCTTTAAGTTTTTTCTTTATACCCTTCTGGGGTCTGTCCTGATGCTGCTTGCGATTCTTTATGTTTACTTTGAGGTGGGGGGGAGTGATATTCCGTTGGCGCTGACGACTCCTTTTGATCCAAAGGTTCAGATTTGGTTGTGGCTTGCTTTTTTTGCTTCCTTTGCTGTGAAAATCCCCATGTGGCCTTTCCATACTTGGTTGCCTGATGCGCATGTGGAAGCTCCCACAGCGGGATCTGTGATTTTAGCCGGCATTCTCTTGAAAATGGGAGGATATGGATTTTTGAGATTCTCCCTTCCCCTCTTTCCAGAGGCGTCCGCCTATTTTACACCTTTTGTTTTCACCTTAAGCAGTGTTGCTATTATTTATACGTCTTTTGTAGCCCTTGCTCAGACAGATATGAAAAAATTGATTGCCTATTCATCCGTTGCTCATATGGGCTTTGTCACTTTAGGAATTTTCACAGTTGATGCACAAGGAGTTCAAGGAGCCATTACGCAAATGGTGAGTCATGGATTGATCTCGGCTGCTTTGTTCCTGTGTGTGGGGGTTGTTTATGAACGCGTTCATAGCCGGGAAATTACAGCCTACGGAGGCCTTGTTCACCGCATGCCACGATATGCAGCTGTTTTTATGTTCTTTATTCTTGCCTCCCTTGGATTGCCAGGGACGAGTGGATTTGTGGGAGAATTTCTTGTGTTGGTGGGCGCCTATCAAGTGAACACCTATGTCACAGTCTTTGCCTCAATGGGGATGGTTTTGGGCGCTGCTTATGCGCTATGGCTCTATCGACGAGTGGTTTTTGGAGCGCTTGTAAAACCAGCCTTAAAATCAATTAGTGATCTTAACTGGCGAGAGAACCTTATTTTTGCGCCACTTGTTGCTGGCGTGTTAATTTTAGGTATTTATCCGTCTCCTCTTTTAACATTGATGGAGACCTCTGTTGCTCATGTGATCGATCAATACAATATTGCTCTCGATTCAAATGAGATGATGATAAAATTAAATAAAGTAGTAGATATAGCCTTAGCGCAATAAAGTGGGATTCCAATGGAGATCATTAGTCAATTAAAACATAAAACTTTAGAAGGCGTTCAAAAACTTACTTCTTTGCAAGAGTTGGACGAGTTGCGCGTTGCCATTCTTGGAAAAAAAGGCTCTCTTACCCTTTTAATGAAAGAGTTGAGCACTAAATCTCCCGAGGAGCGTCGCCTTATGGGAGCCGAGCTGAATGTGGTGAAAGACGCGTTGATAGATGCGTTGGAGCTGCGTAAGAGTCAGCTTGAAGAGGCGGATCTTACAACACGTCTTGTCCGTGAAGCGCTTGATGTCTCTCTACCTCCCCGCTCTTTTTTCAAAGGTAAGATTCACCCTCTCTCGTCTGTGATGGATCAAGCCATTCATATTTTTGGACAGATGGGTTTCAAGGTTGCCGAAGGACCTGACATTGAAGAGGATTTTTATAATTTTACGGCGCTGAATTTTCCTCCCGAACACCCTGCACGCCAAGAGCACGACACCTTTTACTTGCCGCCGGGGCCGGATAAGCAGCCGCTTGTTCTTAGAACTCACACCTCGCCTGTCCAAATTCGAACGATGTTGCAAGAAAAACCCCCGATTCGCATTATTGCGCCGGGAAGAACTTATCGCTCTGACTATGATGCAACGCACACACCCATGTTTCATCAGATTGAAGGACTTGTGGTTGATACGCATACGCATATGGGGCACTTGAAGGGATGTCTCGAGGAATTCTGTAGACTGTTCTTTGAAGATCCTTCCTTAAAGCTTCGCTTTCGACCAGGCTATTTTCCTTTTACAGAACCTTCAGCAGAAGTGGATATTTGGTGGAAAGACAGCAGCTGGCTCGAGATTTTAGGCTGTGGGATGGTGCATCCCAATGTTCTGCGCAATTGCGATATTGATCCGGACGTTTATCAAGGATTTGCTTTTGGTATGGGGATTGAGCGCATTGCCATGCTTAAGTATGGAATTGAGGATTTACGCCTCTTTTTTGACTCAGACATAAGGTGGTTAACTCATTATGGCTTTGAGCCAGAGGCGCGGGAGTAGGACATGAAATTTACATTCTCTTGGCTGAAAGATCATTTGGAAACACAAGCTCCTCTTGAGGCGATTTTGGATCAACTCAACGCCCTTGGCCTTGTGGTGGATAAGGTAGAAAACAAAGCCAAAGCACTTGAACCCTTCACAATTTGTGAAATTGTAGAGGCAGAAAAGCATCCGAATGCGGATCGCCTTAAGGTGTGCCGTGTTAATACGGGAAATGAAATCATCCAAGTTGTTTGTGGAGCGCCCAATGCGCACAAAGGGATGAAAGCAGTTTTGGCACGTCCTGGTGTGGTTATCCCTTCAACTCAGCAGGTTCTCAAAGTAGGAAAAGTGCGAGATGTTGAAAGTTTTGGGATGATGTGTTCCGCACAAGAACTGCTTCTTGGAGAGGCGTCTGATGGAATTATTGAAGTTGATCCCAGCGCGCCTCTAGGCGAATCTTACGCGAAATGGGCTGGACTTGATGAGATTTTGATCGATATTGATATCACCCCTAACCGAGGAGATTGTCTGGGTGTTTATGGGATTGCACGCGATCTGGCTGCCACAGGTATAGGGACGTTGAAGCCTTTAAAACAGAGTGTCATTAAAGGCAGTTTTCCATGTCCCGTGTCCTTAACTGTAGACCATGACGCGTGTCCTTATTTTACAGGTCGGGTTATTCGAGGGGTTAAAAATGGCCCCAGTCCTGAATGGCTCCAGAAAAAACTCCAAGCCATTGGATTGAAATCTATCTCTACCCTTGTGGATATTACGAACTATTTTACCTATGATCGGGCAAGGCCTCTTCATGTGTTTGATGCGGATAAGCTGAAGGGAGGACTGAAGGTTCGCCTGTCCCACCCGGGGGAAACTTTGATAGCCTTAGATGGCAAGACCTATACGCTTTCCGAAGATATGGCTGTTATTGAGGATGAGTCTGGTGTGATTTCTTTGGCAGGGATCATGGGGGGGCAGAGCACAGGGTGTGATGACTCTACTCACACGGTCTTTTTAGAATCCGCCTTCTTTGATCCCATTCGCACAGCCATGACGGGACGAAATCTTGGCATTATTAGCGATTCGCGTTTTCGCTTTGAGCGAGGTGTAGATCCTGAGTCAACTCTTCCTGGTCTTGAGGCTGCAACCCAAATGATTCTTGACCTCTGTGGGGGGGAAGCAAGCGATGTAGTGAGCGTAGGAAGTCCTCCTGAGAGAGGAAAGCCGATTATATTTCATCCTTCTCGTTGCGAAAGTTTAGGCGGAATGCAGATTACTCCTGTTCGGACAACGCAAATTCTTAAGACTTTAGGGTTCGAAGTAAAAGGTTCAGAAGAAAAGTTAGAAGTCATTTCTCCCTCTTGGCGGTTTGATATAGAGCACGAAGCAGACCTTGTAGAAGAAGTCTTGCGGGTGGAAGGCTATGATAAGATCGCGTCCCTCTCTTATGGAGTGCGTCCTGAAGGTAAACCATTACCTCCTCTTCAAGAACGGCGATTTGTTGTGCGTGATAAGCTCGCAGGCCGTGGTTTGATGGAAGTTGTGACCTGGTCCTTTATGGCTCAAAAAGATGCAGATCTTTTTGGGGGGGTACCTGAGAGCCTTGTGCTCATGAACCCCATCAGCCAGGAGTTGGAGGTTATGCGTCCAAGTCTTTTGCCGAATCTCTTAAAAACTGTTCTTTTAAACCAAAATCGTGGGATGGAGTCCATCGGGCTTTTTGAAGTTGGCCCTCAGTACTCAGCACCAACGTCAGAAGGGCAACAGATGATGGCAACTGGAGTGAGGGCAGGGGTGTTTCCTATCTTTCCCGGTAATTGGTGTGAAAAAAAACGCCCTGTCGACATTTATGATGCGAAAGCGGATGTTTGTACGATTATGTTAGGTGGAACATGGGAGTCAACAGCACCATCCTGGTATCATCCAGGGCGGTCAGCCACATTGAAGTTAGGATCTCAAGTGATGGGGTATTTTGGAGAGATTCATCCTCGTATTCTTAAAGCCTTTGATCTCAAAGGTCCAGTCGTTGGTTTTGAAATTTTCGTAGACCGTTGGCCGATCTCCAAAAAGAAAACAACGGCTAAGTCACACCTGATCCTGTCTCCTTACCAAGCGGTTGAGCGTGACTTTGCCTTTGTGATTGATCAAGCTGTTCCTGCAAACAACCTTCTGGTAGCAGTTACGAAAGCTGATCCTGTTCTTGTAGTAGGCGTTACGCTTTTTGATGTGTTTGAGATGGGAGACGGGAAGAAATCTTTGGGGATCCGGGCAAGCCTTCAATCCAAGGATCATACTTTGACCGATGAAGAAATCCAGGCTGTGTCTCAAAAGATTATCTCTTCTGTGGCGCAAGCAACAGGCGGGGTGTTGCGAGCAGGTGGGGAATAGCATATCTTATGGTTTGTTTCCTTAATTTGTCATCCCCGCGAAAGCGGGGATCCAGAAACACCTGTGTTGTCATTCCAAAGCTTGTTTTGGGACCCATAGCCATAGTAAAGAAATGTTGAAACAATTTCAGAACGACAAAGATTCTTCTGGATCCCCGCTTTCGCGGGGATGACAACGGAAAGTATAAAATACCCATGACAGATTTAAGCCACATTCGGAATTTTTCCATTATTGCCCATATTGACCACGGCAAATCTACTCTGGCGGATCGCCTGATCCAGCTTTGTGGAGGCCTTGCAGAGCGTGATCTTAAGGAGCAAGTTCTTGACACCATGGACATTGAGCGAGAGCGAGGGATTACCATCAAGGCCCAGACCGTTCGGTTGCGCTATAAGGCTAAAAATGGGGAAACCTATCAGCTCAATTTAATGGATACTCCAGGACATGTGGACTTTGCCTATGAGGTGAGCCGTTGTTTGGCGGCATGTGAAGGTTCCCTTCTTGTGGTGGATGCCAGCCAAGGAGTTGAGGCCCAAACTCTTGCTAATGTGTATCAAGCCATTGATAATAATCACGAAATCATTCCTGTCCTGAATAAGGTGGATTTACCAGCTGCTGAGCCAGACCGGATCAAAGAACAAATTGAGGATGTGATTGGCCTGGATGCCAGTGAAGCCCTCCTTATT
This sequence comes from Pseudomonadota bacterium, assembly GCA_016185255.1. Classification (GTDB taxonomy): domain Bacteria; phylum Pseudomonadota; class Alphaproteobacteria; order UBA9655; family UBA9655; genus UBA9655. The sequence goes on along the minus strand of JACPNY010000067.1, from coordinate 4,675 downwards.
TCTGCAAAAACAGGTCTTGGTATTCCAGAAGTTTTGGAGGCCATCGTTCACCGTCTTCCTCCCCCAAAAGGAGATGCCACAGCCCCTCTCAAGGCTCTATTGATTGATAGTTGGTATGATGCTTATTTGGGCGTGATTATTCTTGTGCGTATTGTGGACGGGGTTTTAAAGCCCGGCATGAAGATTAAAATGATGTCCACGGGCTCTGTGTATCCTGTAGACCAGGTGGGTGTCTTTACTCCTAAACGAGAAACCCTCTCCTCCCTTAACCCTGGGGAAGTTGGGTTCTTTACGGCTGGGATTAAGGCCGTGGCCGATTGCAATGTGGGTGATACGGTAACAGAAGAAAAACGGTCGGCACCCTCTCCTCTCCCGGGATTCAAACCTAGTGTTCCCGTTGTTTTTTGTGGCCTTTTCCCAGCGGATGCGGCTGAGTTTGAAACCTTGAGAGAAAGTCTTGGCAAGTTACGTCTTAATGATGCGAGTTTTATGTTTGAGCCTGAATCCTCAGCAGCCCTTGGCTTTGGCTTTCGTTGTGGCTTTTTAGGTCTGTTGCACCTTGAAATTATTCAAGAGCGCTTGGAGCGGGAATTCAACCTTGACCTTGTGACAACAGCGCCAAGCGTGATTTATAAGCTTTATATGACCAATGGAGAGATGATTGAACTCCATAACCCTGCGGATATGCCGGATGTCATGCGCATCGCTAAGATGGAAGAGCCCTGGATTAAGGCGACGATTCTTGTTCCTGATACGTATTTAGGGTCCGTCTTGACCCTGTGTACGGAAAGGCGCGGGATTCAGCTCGATCTCACCTACGTGGGTAATCGTGCTATGGTCGTCTATCGTCTTCCTCTGAATGAGGTAGTGTTTGACTTTTACGATCGCCTTAAGTCCGTCAGTCGAGGCTATGCCAGCTTTGACTATCAGATGGATGGCTATGAAGAAGGACAGCTTGTAAAGCTTTCTGTCCTTGTAAATGGAGATCCAGTGGATGCTCTTTCTACTATTGTGCATCGATCTCATGCAGAAGCTCGTGGGCGGCTTTTGTGTAGCAAGCTTAAAGACCTTATCCCTCGGCAGCTTTTTAAAATTGCTATCCAAGCGGCAATTGGGGCAAAGGTTATTGCACGTGAGACGATTTCAGCGTTGAGGAAAGATGTGACAGCAAAATGTTATGGGGGAGACATTACCCGTAAGCGCAAATTGTTGGACAAGCAAAAGGAAGGAAAAAAACGCATGCGCCAAGTGGGTAACGTGGAGATTCCTCAATCCGCCTTCCTTGCTGCTTTGAAGATGACAGAGGATTAAGAATAGTCTACGGACGTCATCTGAACTTGTTTCAGTTTCCTAGTGTAATAAGAGCTCTAGCTCTTCAAGGCCGAGGGACACAGTTGACTGTGCAACTTGTAATACTGCTACTACACGTATTGTTGTTTGCCGACGTGCCTCCTTGTAGGGTACATCCCCATCGCGTATGTACTTTGATGTTCAGGGAGGTGCTGTTAGCAGTGTAGTTGCAATTTAAAGTATAATTTCCTGCTGAGTTATAAGTAAGTTGGGCAGTTGTGAAAGAAGAATTGTTCGAAGGCGTTGGACATGTAAAAGTTGTAGAATAGACAGTATGAGGTAAGCTTAAAGAACAAAGTGTTAGGATTGATAAAGTTAGTTTTTTCATTTGCCATCTCCTTTTTGAGCATAATATGTCTAAATTGATTAACAAATAGTTATGCTGGATAAGGAGATTGCATGCTGTGCAGCTTTTGTAAGTGATCTACCCCTTTGCCGGAGGCATAACGACCCGAATATGAAGGTCTTTGAGTTGTTGTTCCCGTACAGGAGCAGGGGCGCCCACGAGAAGGTCTTCGGCCTTTTGGTTCATGGGGAAAGCAACCACTTCTCGGAGATTAGGTTCATCCGCGAGTAACATTACAATACGGTCAATTCCTGGTGCTGCTCCTCCATGAGGAGGGGCGCCATAGCGAAAGGCGCTGAGCATACCTGCAAATTCTGTTTCTACTTCTTCTTGAGTATAACCCGCAAGGGAAAAAGCTTTGATCATAACCTCAGGAAGGTGGTTGCGGATCCCGCCGCTGCAAAGCTCAGATCCATTGCACACGATATCATATTGATAAGCATTAATGTCCAGAGGGTCCTGATTTTCAAGAGCTTCGAGGCCCCCTTGGGGCATGGAGAAAGGATTATGAGAAAAATCTATCTTTTCTTTGTCTTCGTCCCATTCATACATAGGGAAATCCACAATAAAGCAAAACTTGAACACATTTTTTTCAAGAAGATCCAGCTCTTCCCCTAAGCGAATACGCGCAAGGCCCGCAAGCTTCTCCGCGGCTTTGATTTTATCGCAGGCAAAAAAGACTGTATCTCCCTCTTTTGCTTCTGTAAGAGCTTTGAGTTTTTGAAGGCGATCCTCGTCCAGGAATTTGGCAATGGGACCCTTGGGACCTTCGGCTCCAAAGACAATATAGCCAAGGCCTGCGGCCCCTTGCTCTCGTGCCCATTCATTCATTTTATCAAAAAAACTGCGGGGATTATCAGCGGTTTTAGGGGCAGGAATGGCCCTGACGACAGCCCCCTCTCCAATGGCCTTTGCGAAAATACCAAAGGTGGAGCCATCAAAAACTTCCGTAACATCGCTGATAATTAAAGGATTTCGCAGATCTGGCTTGTCTATGCCATATTTGAGCATGGACTCCGCATAAGGGATGCGCGGGAAGGGGAGGGGAGAAACAGCTTTTCCTCCACCAAATTCTACGAACACGTCATGGAGTACCGGTTCAATAGCTGCAAAGACATCTTCTTGTGTCACAAAGGACATTTCAAAATCGAGCTGATAAAACTCACCCGGAGAGCGGTCAGCACGGGCGTCTTCGTCTCGGAAACAAGGAGCTATCTGAAAGTACTTATCAAAGCCCGCCACCATCAGAAGTTGCTTGAACTGTTGGGGAGCTTGGGGAAGGGCATAGAAACGCCCAGGATGAAGGCGACTTGGGACTAAATAGTCACGGGCCCCTTCAGGAGAGCTGGCAGTGAGAATAGGAGTTTGAAACTCTAGAAATCCCTGGTTAATCATTTTTTGACGTAAAGCTGCAATGATTTGGCTACGCAGGATGATGTTCGCATGCATCTTCTCGCGCCTTAAGTCCAAAAAGCGGTATTTGAGGCGGGTTTCTTCGGGAAATTCCGCATTACTATTGACCTGAAGGGGTAAAAGATCGGCCTTTGATTGGACCGTTATCTCCTCAACCACAACTTCAATTTCCCCTGTGGGCATAAGGGAATTAACGGTATCGGGTGTTCTTTTGACAACCTTTCCGGCTAAGGTGATGACGCTTTCAAGCCTGGTCTCTTCAGCTTCTTTAAAACACGGACTGGCTGAATCAACGACACATTGAGTCAGACCATAATGATCGCGCAGATCAATAAAAAGAAGGTGGCCATGATCGCGCTTGCGATGGATCCATCCAGAGAGACGAACGTGCTCTCCAGCATTGTCAGGGCGTAAAGCGCCACAGGTATGGGTACGGTAAGGATTTTTCATAAATTATCAGTAATTAGTTGATGACTACCTTGTCAAGGCTCGTGTTCAATGATAACGAGAACATATGACATTAATAACAAAAACAACTGATCTGAAAGCGTTTTGTGAACGAGCCGCAATAGCACCTTACGTTACCGTAGATACGGAATTTGTTCGAGAAGCAACCTATTGGCCGCAGTTGTGCCTTATTCAGGTGGGACTTGAAGGGGAAGCCGTCGCTATTGATCCTTTAGCAGATGGGATTGATCTCTCGTCTTTTTTTGAACTTCTTCAAAATCCTCACGTCATAAAAGTCTTTCATTCAGGCCGTCAGGACGTTGAAATTTTTTACCACCTTACCGGCAAGATCCCCGCGCCGATTTTTGACACCCAAATTGCGGCCATGGTCTGTGGCTTTGGGGAGGCGGTGGCTTATGATGCCCTCGTTCAAAAATATGCTAAGGTATCTATTGATAAATCGTCTCGCTATACCCATTGGGGGCAACGCCCCTTGACAGAAAAGCAGCTGACCTATGCCTTAGGGGATGTTATCCATCTGAGAATTATCTATGAAAAGCTCATGCAAAAGCTCACAGAAGATGATCGTTTTCATTGGGTAAAGGATGAATTGGCGATTCTTACGGATCCCGCAACTTATTCTGTGGATCCTTATGCTGTTTGGCAAAAAATCAGGGTGCGCTCGGCAAAGCCGAGGATGTTGGCGATTTTACGAGAAATTGCGGCCTGGCGAGAGATTACAGCTCAACAACGTAATGTCCCTCGTGTGCGCGTGATGCGGGATGAGGTCATGCTAGAGTTGGCAGCCTCATCACCTCGTTCAGCCGTAGATCTTAGCCGTATGCGGGGGCTTTCTAGTGGTTTCCTGAAGGGAAAAGAAGGAGAAACCATTTTGAGCTTAATTGAAAAGGCTCAAGCTCTTCCCTTGGAAGATTGTCCGCCTGTAAAAAAGGGGGAGGAATCTCCTCCTGGGGCATCATCTCTTGTTGAAATGCTGCGTCTTCTGTTGAAAATTAAGTCAGAAAAATATCACGTGGCGCAAAAACTTATAGCGACAACGTCAGACCTGGAAGATATTGCACGCTCTTCGGTGCCTACCACGCCTGCGGTTGAAGGATG
>JACPNY010000066.1 GCA_016185255.1 Pseudomonadota bacterium | reverse complement strand
AATTCCACCCAAGGAAAGGACAGCAACTTCTGTTGTGCCTCCACCGATATCAACAACCATAGATCCCGTAGGCTCGGTGACAGGCAATCCTGCTCCAATAGCCGCTGCCATGGGTTCTTCAATAAGATAAACACTTCGTGCCCCAGCACTTTCAGCTGATTCTTGAATGGCCCGCCTTTCAACGGCCGTTGATCCTGAAGGAACACAGATAATAACCCGAGGGCTTACAAATCTGCGCCTTTTGTGGACTTTATGCATAAAGTATTTGATCATTTCCTCAGCAACTTCAAAGTCTGCAATAACGCCTTCCCTTAGGGGACGAATGGCTTGAATGTTTCCAGGGGTCCGGCCCACCATAAGTTTGGCTTCTTCGCCTACCGCAAGAACATGTTTTTTATCACGCGACGTAGAAATAGCGACGACTGAGGGTTCGTTCAGCACAATCCCTTGTCCTTTCACATAAACAAGAGTGTTGGCTGTTCCCAAATCAATTGCCATATCTGAAGATAGTTTGCCAAGTAACCTTGAAAACATTGCTATTTTACTCCATGTCAGTGTTTGAAAAAGGGCTCTGTTAGCCCCTCGTGATGTAAATAACGGTACAATCTTACTAAAGATTAAACATACTCATTATGGCTATAGCATATTCTTGTCTTATGCACAGCTTTTTTTTGGTAAATCTGATGAAATCTAAGCTTTGCCGCTCAATTTTTAGGTTAACATAATTTTAACCTATAGGTGCGATATTGTTTTGAGACCAGCTACATGTTAATAGACTCAATGACACCTGACGAAAACAGCATCCCTAAAATTTCCTATTTTCGACGAGGATTGGTGGACAACTATCCCTTCGCCAGAATTCGTCAATTTCTTTTTGGTCATCCTTTGAAAACGTCCCATCAGCAAAAAGAACGGTTGGGCTTTTGGCTAGGATTTCCTATCTTAGCTGTTGATACAATTTCCTCACTGGCCTATGCCACAGAAGAAATTCTTCTTGCCCTTTCCATCTTGGGGACACAGTCATTCCACTTATCCATACCCATTACAAGTGTCATTGTCCTTTTGTTGTGGACATTGGTCATCTCTTATTCTCAAACCGTAAAAGCCTATCCACAAGGAGGAGGAGCTTATATTGTTGCCAAACACAATATTGGGTCCTTCGCTAGCATTTTCGGGGCTTCTGCTTTAATTCTTGATTATATTCTCACGGTGGCAGTTTCGGTTACAGCGGGGGTAAGGGCGCTTACCTCTGCGTACCCTCAACTCCTTCCCATCTCAACAGAACTCTCGCTTATGGGTGTTTTAATTTTGGGATGGCTTAATTTACGAGGCGTTAAAGAATCAGCGCGTATCATTTCACTTCCCGTGTATGCTTTTATTCTTATGGTGATCTCCATTTGCTTCTTAGGATTTTTCATGCCATCTCCAGAAAATAACATAACCGTGACGCATGAAGACACGGATATTCTTTGGTCTTTTTTTACCTTTTTTATTATATTGCGTGCTTTTGCTGGGGGGTGCACGGCAATGACAGGTATCGAAGCGGTTGCCAATGCAGGAAGAGTTCTCAAAGAACCAACAAGCCGCGTTTCTCAGTATATCCTACTCGCCATTGGCCTAACTGTTGCGGTTTCTTTTTTTGGGTTTACCAAATTAGTCAATGATTTTGGAATTGTTCCTTCACCAACAGAAAGCATCACAAGTCAACTTGCTCATTATGTTCCACACCAAAATGTTTATCAATGCCTTCGGAGCAACTTTGTCTGGATTAGCTCTTATAATCACGTTCATAGCTAAGTTCGAGGAAGGGGGCTTTTTAGTTTTTATAGCCATCCCCCTTATGATCAAGATATGCTATACTATTCGAAATCACTATCAACGAATAGAAAAGCAATTAGCCGTAACACCACACTCAAAAAAACAAGATGGTCAGCCCCATTTTTCTGAGTCAACGTCTAGAACGGTGGTGGTTCCTGTGTCTTTTCTTCACCGTGGCACGTATAAAGCGCTCTCTTTTGCACGTGAAATTAGCAAAAATGTTGTTGTCTTGATTGTTGATATTAACCCCCAAACGGTTGAAAATACATGTAAGCAGCTTGAGGAGCTTAGCTGGGGCTTGAAGGTTGTTATTCTCCCTTCTCCTTACAGATCAATTCTTCAACCTATTATTGAGTATGTGCATTATCTAGATAGACTTCAGGATCAGTTGGTTACCATTATTTTACCCGAACTAGTTCCAGCAAAATGGTGGCAACACTTTTTACATAACCGTACCGCCGATGCCATTACGCGAGTTCTTTCCTGGTCAGAGCATATTCCGAACCAAGCCCGTATCATCATCAATGTCCCCTTTCATGTGAAGAATTAATTAAATACTAATATTTTTTCTGTATAATAAAAATACTAACAAAAAACAGGAGATACACATGATATATAAAGAATGTATTGATGCTTGTTTTGACACAGTCAAAGCAGCGGAGCGCTGTGCTTTTGAGCGCAAAGACTCCAAAGAGTGCTCATCAGAGATGTCCTGCTGCATTGCGTGTGCTGAGATTTGCACACTTGTAGGGCGCCTTACAGCGAGAGGATGTTGCACAAAAGACTTTTACGAATTTTGTGCAAAGGTTTGTGACGATTGTACAAATAAGTGCGGCAAAATGGAAGGCGAGTATGCAAAAGCCTGTGCTGCCGCTGCTAAAAGATGTGCAGAGGCTTGCCGGAAGTGCCAAAAAGATTGTGAAAAGTGTGATTAAGGGATAGTAAGGAGTCACAATTAACCTTTAGTGACTCCTATGATACCCTTTGGTCTTTATATCCACTGGCCCTTTTGCCTGTCTAAATGTCCCTATTGTGACTTTAATAGTCATGTGCGGGAAAAAGTTGAGCAGAGGCGCTGGAAAGAAGCTCTTTTAAAAGAGCTCACCCATGCGTCTCATGATACTACTCAAGGGATTTTATCAAGTATTTTCTTTGGGGGAGGCACTCCATCTCTCATGGATCCCGAAACAGTGGCCGCCCTTATCGAAACGGCAAAAGCTCTTTTCCCAACCGTCCCTCATTTTGAAGTCACTCTAGAAGCTAACCCGAGCACGGTAGAAGCCAAAAAATTTGAAGCCTTCAGGAAAGCAGGTGTTAATCGTCTTTCTATTGGCGTTCAGTCCTTACAAGATGAAGCCCTTTCTTTTTTAGGGCGTCGCCATTCCGCAAAGGAGGCGCTGAAAGCCCTCGATGTTGCTGCTACCTACTTTCCTCGCTATTCCTTTGATTTGATTTATGCGCGTCCTCATCAAACAGAGACCGCCTGGAAGGCGGAACTTAGAGAAGCATTGAGGTACGCTCAAGGACATCTTTCTCTTTACCAACTTACCATTGAACCCCAAACAGCCTTTGCCACGCGTCTGGCGCGCGGAGAGACAATGACCCTTGAGGAAGACCCAGCGGCCTTCCTTTATGAACTCACGGAAAACATGATGCGTGAGGCGGGTCTTCCCTCTTATGAAGTCTCTAATTACGCGGCCCCTTCTCAAGAGTGTCAGCATAACCTTCTTTATTGGAACTTTGAGAATTATATAGGGATTGGTCCAGGAGCGCATGGAAGAATAACGCTTGAAGGAGTAAAGCACGCTACATCTCGTCATAAAGCTCCCGAAACTTGGCTTGCGGCTGTGGAAAAGGAAGGGCATGGGCTTCAGATCATTGAGTCTCTTTCGCCAGAAGAACGTCTTCAAGAGCTTACCCTTATGGGATTACGGTTAACGCAAGGTCTTTCCCTAAAGCGCCTTCAAGAAGAAACGGGCCTTGCTCCAGAGGAGGCTTATCAAGGCCTTACCCACCTTGAAGGAGAAGGGCTTCTTGTTAAAACGCCTACCCATCTTGTTCCCACACCTGAGGGGCGCTTGAGGCTTAATGGCCTTATTGCTTTTTTACTTAACCAGAGCTTTGGATAGAGAATTAAATTCTCGAATATAAAATAGTTAGTTAGCGTCATTGCGAGGAGTGAAACGACGAAGCAACCTAGGGCAAATAACGCATGTCCTTTGGACATGCAGCCTTCTTTATCCACATAAAATTAATCACTTTTCTTGCAAAATAAAAAAGATGCATTCCTACGGAATAAGTTCTTTTTTACTGGGTTGCTTCGTCGTTTCACTCCTCGCAATGACGTAATATGTTATTTAAAAACAAAAAAATGAAACTCTTATCCAAAGCTTAAAAACTCTGCGGAGCAGGGCTTGCAATTCTGAATCCTGAGGGACTGATTTCAAGCACAGCAAGGCCGCGTTCATTTAAACCTTGTGGCGTTAAGCGGAAAAGACCCTCTGTTCCCGCGAAACCTTGATCAAAGGTGAGGTTTTCAGAGGTATAGCCTTTGTCAGCTAAGGCGAGCGCTAGGGCGATGGCATCATAAGCAAGGCCTGCAATGCGAGGGGGAGAGCGCCCATAGGATTTCTGAAATCTGGATTCAAAATTCTGACGACCTTCCGGGCTTGTGGAAGCAAACAGTCCTCCCTCAAGTCCAGGAATATAACGTGTTTCTGGTGTATCCCACTGCCCACTTCCTAAGATTTTGAGGGAACCTTGAGGGCCTAGAAGACGCATGAGAAGAGCGAGATTCTCTCCTCCTTCTGGAATTAAAAGAGCATCAACTCCCTGGCTCTTGTACTTCGTTACCTCTTCCAATAGGCGCGCATTACCTGGATTTCCATCAAGAATATCTCCCTTTTCATAATGAGTAATTCCGAGGAGTTGGATTTTCCCTTGGGTTTCAAGGTGCCTTAAGGTGTGGTCTATCAGTTTTCCATACTGATCTTGAGGAGTTAAAGCGGCAATTTTTATGAGTCCTCTTTCCTTTGCATATTCAAGAATCCGTTCAATTTGTTGAGATGGCAAAAAGCCTAAAACATAAACCCCGTGTCCGGCGACAGTTTGATCTGTCGAAAAACACAGAAGGTTTACTTTTTGGGTCGCAAGAAGAGGTTTTATCTTTTCAACTTCGGTTGCAAAAACAGGGCCTAACAAAAGCTCTGCGCCCTTATCAAGAGCCTTTTGAGCCGCAAGCTGTGCCCCTTGTGCCGTATCTTGAGGAATCAAGGTAATGGAAGACGACTCCCCTTCAAAAAGAGCCAATTCTGCAGCTTCTAGCAATCCCTTGCCCAGATCTGCGTGAGGACCAGAAAGCGGAAGAAGAAGACCTATTTTATGAGATTTGAGAGCGGGCTCTGAGGGGGGCAAGGGCGCTAAAACAGGAGGGATAGGCTTTATTTTTGGAGGAGGAGACGTCACGACAGGTGGTGTTTCAGGAACTTTAGGACCACAAGAGGTCAAGCTCATCAGAAGGCTTCCCCATATAAAAAACCGTAGCATTCTTGTCATTATGGCGCGTCTCCCATTGATTGAGCGAGGGGTCTATTGATGGCAGTATAATAGAGTGAAAAACACTTAAATATCAACAGGAAAACAGAATGAAAGATTGTCTCTTTTAAGTGAGTGTTGACTCCAGAAATACGTTTCTCAATCTCGAGTGAGAGAGCCGCTAAAAAGAAATCATGTAATTTTGCGGAGGTTTCTTGAGTATTTTTTCGGTAACTTCCTGACTAAGTCCCGTTGCACTTGATAAGGTGCCTGCACTAAAATGTTGAGCTCCATTAAGAAGAGTCACTTCTGATAACTTTTGAGAGGCATTGAACACCTCGTAGATTTCAAGTGCTTCTGTTCCTACGTTTACGTATACATGGAATGTTCCTATAGGAATAAAGATTAAATCTCCTGATTTTATGAGCACATTATATACTTTGCCTTCATTATCCATCATCGTAAAGAAAGCCGTCCCTTTGTTAACAAACAAAAGCGTATCTCCAGCAAGATACCAATGGGGTTCACGCATTGTTCCTGGATGGAGGATTGTTTGTTGTAACGCCATGGCTTGCATAGCAGGAGTTGTTTCTGCATCAATTCGCCGGATAGACCCCAGCTCACTTGTGTAAAGCGGCTCAACAGTCAAGAAATTAGAAGAAAAAGGACTTTTAATAACAGCTTTCTCAGGCATAGATGAAGGATCATAGCTGCTTAAGCGATTGATAGTGGTTGTTTTAAGAGTTACAATTTCGTTGGGTAAAAGTCCTAGTGATCGTTCCAAGAGGGCATCAGGTAAGGCTGCCCATGCTGTTGCAAAATCTCGATCTGCTGCATCGGAGGAATTGTAGGCAACAAAAAAATCTAACTCATCATCTCCAACATTTTCTAAGGCATGAAGAGTCCCTTGGGGAATGAGCCATGTTCCATTTTCCTCAACGGTAAATATCTCGGGTTTTCCCAAACCATCCCAAATTGTGATTTTCATTTTTCCCGTAAGCACGACGCCTACTTCAATTGCATTGGCATGCCAATGGGGAACACGCATCGAATGATCGTGCAGTTTGTAATAAAAAAGAAGATTGGTTAACCCTAAATCAGCAAACTGTTGCTCTGTTTCAGAGATTCTAATCCCCGCCTTATTCTCATCAATATTACCGTCTGTAAATAAGTTTAAGCGATGAGGAAAGTGCGATGATAATTTTTGGGACTCTTGATCTAAAAATGACTTTATTTTTTGGGAGAGTTTATCGGGAAGTGAAGATGAATTTTCCATCGTATTTATCCGCTTTTTTATATAATTGTTTAATTTTCCATAAGATAACGATCCCAAGTTAATAAAGGGTTAAACAATAACAAAGAAAGCATTTTCAATGCGAGAGGATGACAGAAAAGAGAATTTATGTTATCAGACAATAAAATATATAAAGCTTTTCCTTAAATCTTGGGCCGTTCAACCATGCTCTATCTAATCGCCACCCCCATTGGAAATTTGAAAGACATCACCTTGCGAGCTCTTGAGGTACTGAAAGAAGTGGATGTTATTGCTTGTGAAGACACACGCGTTTCATCAAAATTACTCAATCACTACGCTATCTCAAAGCCGCTTCTGGCTTATCATGATCATAATGCAGAGCAAATGCGTCCTCGTCTGTTGGCACAATTAAAGGAAGGAAAGCGTATTGCTTATATAACGGATGGAGGGATGCCGCTTATTTCCGATCCTGGTTTTAAACTTGTAGTGGCTTGTCAAAAAAGCTCCCTTCCCTACACCGTTATTCCAGGTGTGTCAGCGCCACTAATGGCTCTCTGTCTCTCAGGCCTTGCTCCGGACCGATTTTTATTCTGTGGTTTTTTATCCTCCAAGCAGGGCGCTCGCACAACAGCGCTTGAGGAGCTAAAGGAAAGTCAAGCTACCCTTCTGTTCTTTGAATCCCCAAAAAGACTTATCCCTTTTTTAAAGGATGCCTTGGAGGTGCTAGGAGATCGGAAAGGGGCCGTTTGTCGGGAGATGACAAAGGTTTTTGAGGAAGTGAAGCGAGGATCTCTCTCGTCTTTAATATCTTACTATGAAGCGTCTCCTCCTCGCGGAGAAATCGTCGTGGTCGTGGAGGGAACTTCATCCCCCCCCTTTTCTCCAGAAGATCTTAAGATTCATTTGCAAAAAGCCCTTGATAGGTATTCTGTAAAAGAGGCTGTAGACCTTGTCTCGAAAGCCTTTGGAATATCAAAACGGGAGGTTTATCAACATGCGCTTGCCCTTAAATCCGAAAAAACGCGCGTACCTTAAAGGTCAACGAGGAGAATGGATCGCCTCCTTTTATTTACGGTGCAAGGGATATGAGATTCTTGAAAATCGCTTTAAAACGCCCGTTGGAGAGATTGATCTTTTAGTGCGCAAAGGGAAAACCCTTGTGGCCGTTGAAGTGAAAAGTCGAGAGTCCCTCGAAAAAGCTGCCTTCTCTATAACACCGTCTCAACAACGTCGTATTGAGCGGACTCTTCTCTATTATTTGGCTCGAAAATCGTTACCTATTGAATTGCGGTTTGATGTTATCTTAATCGCTCCGTGGAGATGGCCTTATCATATTGTGGGAGCTTGGAGAGGGGTCTTATAAAGGGCAAGCTAAGGGATGAAAGAGCAGCAATGGTTGCACTTGCATAAAACATCATGGAAGGACCAGCCTCACTCCAAACCCATCCAGCCAGGGTATTTGCAATGATTAAGCATCCCCCATTTACAAGGTGAAAAAGACCAAACCCGGTTCCTCTTAAATGTTCAGGACACGCATCCGCCAGAAAAACAGCGAGGATACTTTGGGTAACTCCCATTTCAGCTCCCCACAACAAAACACCTCCTAAAATTATATAAATGGATCCTCCTTGGGCGAGAAGCATATTTGCGAGAATAACAAGAATAATTCCTAAACTCATCATAGATCGCCGTCCTATTTTATCAGACAGATAGCCAATTGGATAAGCCGTTACAGCGGTCGCCATATTTTGAACCACCATCACGAGAGGGATGAGGTGAATATCAAGGCCTGTTTGTTCCGCCCTTAAAAGTAAAAAAGCTCCTGAAAAGTTGGATGTCATGAATGTTCCACTGAGGACAAGAACGAGCCAAAAAGAGAGGGGTAAATTTAAGATGTCTTGAAGTTTTAATTTCTGTCTTGTGGGTTTTTTATGAAATTTCTCATCAACAGGATCTTTTACAAAAACAAGGAGCACGATCAGCGCAAGGGCTGTTGGTATCGCCCCCACCCAAAAAACAAGAGAATAATTATTTTGAGTCATCCACAAGAGAAAAACCGTTAAAATGGCCCCTGAAAAAGCACCGGCTCGCGAAAGCGATTCCCTGAGTCCATAACAAGCTCCTTTAATTTCAGGAGGGGCGAGATCACCGACAAGAGCATCGCGAGGAGTTGCTTCCATCCCATTGCCAACCCGATCAAAGGCTCGGCTTATAAAGACGCCCTCTACTGTGGTTGAAAGAGCCAAAAAAGGCCGAGAAATTAAGTAAAAAATATACCCAACAACAATGATCACTTTTCTTTTGTGGATAAAATCGCTTATAACGCCTGCAAAAATACGCGTAAAGAGAGAGATTGCTTCAATAAAGCCTTCTAAGAGACCTAAAATAAATGTACTTGCTCCTAAAACCTGAGTGACAAAAAGAGGACTCAGGGTAAACACAATGATCGCTGAAATTTTTATCAAAAAAGACACACTGCCCAACGCCCAAATACTATAGGGGATGGAGGGAGACTGTGAAGAGGGTTGGCGCATGGAATCCTAAACGGTCTTTAATCTATGCCTGTATGTGTCATGAATCAGAGGAGTTTGTCTAGGTATTTTAATGAGAAAAAAGAAGATGGTTTTTGAGTCTAATCTCTCTTAAGATGTATTTCATATCCTAGGAGCTAATTCTGTTATGAACAAAAAGGAGAATTTTCATGTTTCGTAATCTTATTTTATTTTTTGCCGTTCTCTCTTCAATTTGCTGTTTTAATGCTTCTCTTGAAGCCGTTAAAAATTTTGCTGACTTGGATCCCGCAATGAAGAAACAAATTCTTCGTAAGGCAACCAAGACTCCCAAGCGCTCATCAACCCCTGAGCAACTCGCAAGACAGCTTGCTGCCGTTTATACAGAAGAGTTTGCACGTAATAGTGCTGATTTCCAAAAATTTGTAGATTCACCAGAGTTTAACGACTTTCTAAAGCGCCATCCTCATCGTCGAAAAAAATTTAACCAGATTGCTATACAACGATCCGTAGCTTCTGAAGCATCCGAAGATATAAGGGTTATAAAACAGGAGCATCCTCTTTTTCTTTGTCTTACAGATTTATTTGGGAGTGATTTGCCGCAAGTTCAGTGGTCTCTGAATGATGCAACTTTAAAGGCAGTCTTATCTCAATAGGAGATAAGGCACTGCTACCTTGAATCATGGCTCTAGCCGACACTCTTTAAAGACGGGCTCTCTTCATCAAGAATCTCTTTGACGCGAATGGCAAGGTCGCTCAAGCTAAAGGGCTTTGCGAGAAAATGAATTTTAGTTTCGTTATCTTTAAGTTGTTTTTGAAAGGTATCTTCCGTATAGCCTGAGATAAAAAGAACCTTAGGATTAGATTCTAATTGATTCATTTCATTAATAAAAGTTGGACCATCCATTTGGGGCATAACCACATCAGAAATGATAAGATCTATTTTTTCTTCGTTTAACTTCATAAATTCAAGGGCTTCACTTCCATTAATCGCTTCGATCACTTTGTATCCCTTGCTCCGCAAGGCGCGTGCACTAAACAGTCGAACCGCATCTTCATCCTCCACCAGCAAAATAGTGCTGGATCCTGTTAAGTCTTGGGGAGGTGCTTTTTCTTTTGTAAGAGGCTCAGGCGCCTTGTTGTCTTCAGACGCATACCGAGGCAAGTAAATACTAAAGGTTGTGCCTTCACCTACCTTTGAGTCCACATGAATGAAACCACCTGTTTGCTTAACAATCCCATAAACAGTGGAAAGACCAAGCCCCGTGCCAGATCCCACTTCTTTTGTAGAAAAGAAAGGATCAAAAATACGATCAATGATTTCAGGCTTAATACCCACCCCTGTATCCGCAATTTCAACAAGAACATAGGTTCCTGGGGGAATCACATCATGCCCATAACGCTTAGCTTTTTTAAGCTCATAATTCTGAGTGGTTAGAGAAATCGTGCCCCCGCCCTCCATCGCATCCCGGGCATTTACTGCCATATTGATAATCACTTGTTCAAATTGACCTTGGTCCACAAGAACAAGCCCCAACTCACGCGCGTGTTTCATCTTAAGCTCAATATTAGAACCAATAAGACGGCGCAACAGAGCCGAGAGCTCCGCAAGGCATTCCGTAATATCAAGCACTTTTGGCTGGAGAGTTTGTTGACGAGAAAACGCTAAGAGTTGCCGCACAAGGTTAGCCGCTCTGTTGGCGTTTTGTTTAATTTGCATGACATCCGTAAAGGATTGATCTCCCGGCGTATGCCGAAGTAATAAAAGATCACAAAAGCCAATCATGGCCGTTAAAAGATTATTAAAGTCATGGGCAATGCCCCCTGCAAGTTGTCCCACAGCTTGCATTTTTTGGGACTGAACCAGCTGACTTTCAAAACGCTTTTGCTCAGTAATGTCATGAAGTTGAATAAAAAGACCTTTTTGATCTTTGAGAGGAAGAGCTGCAAAATAAGCAGAAACAATGGACTCACGCGCATCTTTAAAATAAATTTCAAGAGGAGTTCCCTCATCTTTTCCATTTAAAAAGGCATGGAGAGCATTTTTCACATCTTCTTTCTGGAAATCAGCCACAAGATCCAAAAAGGAAGCCCCGCGAAGGGGTGTGCCCTTTGGCCAAAATTGTTCCCGAAAAAGGACGTTTGAATCTTGGATTAACTCCGTCTCATCTAAGCACACCACCGGCAAAGGGCTCATATCCAGAACTTTTCTTAAATCACTCTGATTCGCAAAAGGAGCCTGTAGATGAACGAGGGAGTAGGTTATCAGCCCCTTATTGTAGGGAATTTGCGTTTGTTCGAGAAAGGCACTTTTGATCCGAGATGACGCGGTAATAAAATCACACTTCCCTTGAATCTCGAAAGGCTTCACAGAATCTTGAGTACGAGATTTAGCCAGTAGCTTTGAAAAAGAAGATCCCACAATCTCTTTTCTTTCATATCCCAACCACTTTGCAAATTTTTCATTACAAAACAAAAAGATCCCCTTCTCATTGAGAGAAAAAACTCCTTCAGTCGCAGCATCCATAAGAAGCGTAAGCGTGTTGATTTGAGAAAGATATGTGGATTCTTCGTCTTTTTCATGACTCATATTATGACACTCCCACAAAGCCTGTTTTCCTAAAGGAAAAGTGTTAATGCGCCACAGTTCTTTTTTATCTTCTCTATGAAGATGAAGCGTTTCAACTTCCTCTCCTTTGTGGGAAATACTATCAAGAAGGCGGGTAAGGGCCGCCTTACTTTCGTCAGAAACAACTGCATTTTTTAACATAAGAAGACTACTCGCCCACCAACACTCTTCCTCCGCTTTCTTATTGCCATAAGAAAAGTGAAAGTCAGGTGTCAGAACAAGAAGGGGGACGAGAACGTTTTCATAAGCCGCTGCTTGGATTTGTTGCTTTTTAGTTGTAAAATTCAAGCGCTCTAGCTTAATAAGTAAAAAAAAGATCATGCCTCCAGCACATCCCACCATAATAAGAGTAACAAGGAGAAATTCACGCTGCCCAGAGAGCATCATCATGCCCCCCCCTAAAAGAATAATAAGGGCGATATTTATGATACAGAGAGCCCACGCAAGTCCTAATCTTTGAAATTGAGAAGGAGTTGCCAAAAGATTTTTTAAGTAAGTTTGTAGCCTTTCCTGTAACATAATTTTTGTATCTTTTAATGTTGTTAATTACTGTCCATAAATTATTCGACGAAGTCAAATGAAAAGATTTTGTATAATTAATTAACCAGAAAGGATTAAGAAACCCGTGTTTCAGGATCGACAGGAAGCAGGACAAAAGCTCGCTCAAAAGCTGAAACCCTATCAAGCTGAAAATCCCCTCATCCTTGCTTTACCTCGGGGAGGGGTCCCCGTTGGATTTGAGGTGGCTAAAACGCTTAAGGCCCCCCTCGATGTTCTTGTGGTTCGAAAAGTAGGAGCTCCCTGGAATTCTGAACTTGGGGTAGGAGCGGTTGCGCCCGGCGTTCAAATGCTTGATGAGGTGTCCCTTCATATCCTCGACATCAAGCCTGCCAGCATGAAACACATTGTTGACCAAGAAATCCAAGAAATGAATCGGCGCCTTCACCTTTATCGCCAAGATCAAGCCTTTCCAGCCCTTACGGGAAGAACTGTTATCCTTATTGATGATGGGCTTGCCACAGGGATCACCACCCGTGCTGCCATTGAATCCGTGAAGAAATTAAACCCCGCTAAAGTTATTTTGGCCGTCCCTGTGGGGCCCGCTCAGACGGTAAGGACGTTGAAAAAGTTAGTTGATAAAGTTGTTTGCTTAGAAACACCCTCTCCTTTTTATGCAGTGGGCTCTTTTTATCAGAACTTTATGCAAGTCTCCGATGAGGAAGTAATAAGTTTTCTCACTCAAGCTGCAAAGATCCTTAAGAGCGTCAAATAAAGATAAAATTAAGAGACATAACTTATAATGAGGTGCACATCTCCCTCAAACTAAAGGAACCTCCTATGTTAAAACTTCGCAAATCAAAAGATCGCGGCACAACTGAGTTTTTCTGGCTTGATAGCAAACATAGCTTTAGCTTCGGCGAATATTATGATCCCGCTCACATGGGATTTGGGGTCCTCAGAGTTATTAACGAGGATAAAGTAAAACCTGAATCTGGCTTTGGACTCCATCCTCATCGCAATATGGAAATTCTGACCTACGTCTTGAGCGGTACGTTGAAGCATAAGGATACCCTTGGGAATGGATCAAACATCCTCGCAGGAGACGTCCAACGTATGTCAGCCGGAACAGGCATCTCCCACAGTGAGCATAACCTCTCACGAGACGAGATGCTGCATCTTCTCCAAATTTGGATTCTCCCTGAAAAAGAAGGCCTCCCTCCCTCATACGAACAGAAGAATTTTACTAAGGAAAGAGGAATGGGAAAGTTGACTCTTCTTGCCTCTCGGGAGGGCCACAAAGGGAGCCTCATCATCCATCAGGATGTTTCACTTTATGTCCTTGATTTGGAAACTGATCAGTCCTTCACCTATGAACTAGAAGAAAACCGCATGGCGTGGGTACAGATGGCGAGCGGCAATGTGGTCCTAAATGGGCAAACCTTAAGTCAAGGCGATGGAGCTGCCGTGATCCGTGAGAAAACTCTTATATTTCAAAGTGGGGAGGAGACCTTTTTCAAAATGTCACTTAAATGAAGAGATGTTTTGTAGATAAAGAGGAAAGATATCATGGCACGAGAATGTGACATTACAGGCAAAAAAGTAATGAGTGGAAATAACGTCTCTCATGCTAACAATAAATCACGGCGAACCTTTGCACCGAATCTGCAACAAGCTTCCTTTTCAAGCGATACACTCAATACAAAGGTGCGCCTACGTGTTTCTACGGCAGGCCTTCGGACGGTTGAGAAAAACGGGGGGATTGACGCCTTTTTAAAAACAACCGCTGATCGTAAGCTTACGGCCGCAGCGCGGCGCTTAAAGCGCCAAATGGAAAAGAGCTGCTGCGGTCATGATCACGAAGATGGGCATCAGCAC
Organism: Pseudomonadota bacterium; assembly: GCA_016185255.1. Lineage (GTDB taxonomy): Bacteria > Pseudomonadota > Alphaproteobacteria > UBA9655 > UBA9655 > UBA9655. The sequence continues at coordinate 28,715 of JACPNY010000066.1, read as the reverse complement.
TAACTCCCCCCTTTCGCCAAAAATAATGCGGAAAGCTTGCCATCCTTAAGTTTGCTGCCTCGGGATGACCCAAATTCAAAAGCATAGGCATCCTTAAGGCACGACCCAAAAATCCCCGCAATGGTTGAAATAATCCCAACAGCCTCCCCCGGAAGGCTCGTCCGATAAAGAGTAATGGTAATCAAGCAGGAAACGAGGCCGAGGGCTGCTGATACTACCATAATATCTGCTCGCAAATTGCTACGACCTGCTTGAGCGAGCGCCATATCGCGCAAGCGCGCACTTTCACGATCCTTATGCTCGCCCCTCTCCAGCTCCTGATCCAACTTCAGAATCTCTTGTTGAAATTGAATAAGCAACTGAGGATCCGCCTTTAAGGTGGGCAGAATCTGGGACGCGTCTTTTGTGCCTGTGACCGTTTGAGCAATATCCACAACCTTGTGGGCCGTTTTTTCACCTTGCTCGCCATTAATCCACCGTCCTATCAAAGGAACGACTTCGGTGAGAGCATGAGCGAGGGTAAACAAAGGAAAAGACATAAAAAAACCCTCCAGTTCAGTGGGTGCGATAGGGTTGGTCTTATCAGTGCGTATTAACGAAATCTTAAGAAATGTTCTACATAGTCTTAACAAAGGCGAGGCATCTTTCTCTTAGAGAAGTGTAGATTATTCGTCTCAAAACCAACACAAAGGAAAATAACCATGACTAAGACATTTCTCCCAATGCTAGCCACAATCGCATTCATCGCAGGAACAAGTGGCATTGAGGCACAACCAGTTCCTACTTGCAGCGACGGGTGCGCCATAATGAACGCTTCTTGGGTTGCTTTCTGCTCTACCATAACACCAACAGATCCCGCATTTTCGCCATGTATGACCCAAGGTGCAACTGCTTTGAATGGTTGCGTGACGGCTTGTCTAGGAACGCCAACTTCCAAAGCTAAAAAATAGTAAATTTATGGGGGACTCCTGAATGTAAAAAGCGAGTCCCCAAACGCCTAATCAAGCTTATAAAAAACATGGTTCCCCAAGCGCATCCGCATCTTGTCGAGGCGCGCCCAATAAGGCTTACACGTGGCCGCATGATAATGGTCACCCCCGCGTGTTAAATCAGGCCATAGGCCAAGAGCTACTTTTTTGGCCACTTGGCATGCAACCCTAAAGAGAGGATCCCTTTCAAGATCTTCCTCTTGGACAAGAGAACGGTTGGGATCTTCCTCATTCCAGCAAGAAAACTGGCGAGGTTTCAAACACACTTCTGTTAAAGTTTTGCCATATTTTTTATGTCCTTTAAAACGATTAACAATCACATTGCCAACTGCTATCAGAGAGGCAATTCCAGATTTGGTGTACTCGCCTCGCGCTTCCCCATAGAGGGTCCGGGCCATAATGTCGTAGTCATGGTCTGTCATAAATCTTCTCCTTTCATGAGACGTTGCCATTTTTTTCCATCGAAAAAGATAAGAGTGATTCCGTGTTCATCGATTAAAAGTGCCTGTTTCCCTCTCTCCTCCTGCACAGGCAAGGTCGCTCTTTCGTAAAGAATCAGGGGAGTGGGCGTTGGAAATGTTAAAATTTCTTGCCATGCATGAACGTCTTGCTCCCAGAGAGTACTTAGATGATCTTGTGAACAGCAATAAACTCCATGGTTCTGCACAACCAAATCCAGCTCTTGATAAGGTGTTTGTGCCACCCACAGGCCACGAGGCTTAAGAGAGGCTTTAGGAAGAGGGAACACTCCAAAGTCGGTTCCAAAGGTCCCCACAATATTCATAGCGGCACCTTGGACAAGAATCTTCCCAATTCCTTCTCCCGATTCAAGGTGCGCTTCAAGGATTTTAAGACGGCTTTCGATGTCTCGAAAATTTCCATCCATTTCGTCAATACTCAAGGGCGCGCCCTTTTCAGTGCGATAGGTAATCATGATGGGTCTCCAATTAAGCTGGGTTTTGAAGAAGGGGCTAATGCGTTATCGTCATCAAGTCTATTTTTGGCAAGGAAGGAAAGGCATGTTTGAAACTATGCGTTTAACTTATCTTTTCTCTCATTCATGTCTCTCTCATTTCTCTCTCATCCTCCTGAACTTGCCTCCTCACCCTCACAGGGAATGCAATACTTTTTAAAGAGCAATAAAATATCGTAAACATAAACAGAGGTTGGCAGGAGATATGGCTTACCACATTTTCCCTAAACTTCCCAATGTTTGTCATCCCCGCGCAGGCGGGGATCCAGAGAAACGTTAGTTTTTTTGCTATTAAAAATGATTAAGCGCAAAAATGCAATAAAGAGCCCTATTTTGAAAAAGTTATTTCAAACTCTTACTGGATCCCCGCCTGCGCGGGGATGACAAGGAAGGGTAAGAAAATAAAAAACGTCACGTGTTAAAAACACAGACAAAAAATTTCAGGGGGCGGCCTTTCTTCTGGCTTCAATCGTGCGGACAGCCTCATTAAACCTCATCGCATTCAAATCCATCTCATCCTTCAAACGACCAAATCTAAGAGACGGCGGCAAGATATCACGCATCAGAATCCACAGGACTTCTCTATACCGGGCTTGTCCTTCTGCCCCATCCCCAAGATCATCAAGCCACGGCACCATATATCCCGCCAACTCTGAAAGGCCACGCGTGTCACACATCCAAAGAAGGGTTAAGACCTTTGCACGGAAGGACGGGGCCATCTTATAATTAGCAAAAAGTGTCTTCACATTCTCTTCAAAGACAAGGGCTGTAAGTTGCCCTTCATGAAGGCTAAACAAGGTTCGCGCAAACACATCCCCTTCAAATCGCATCTCTTTAAAGAGTTTAAAGTGATTTTCACCAATAACGCGCGTTCGTTTGCCGACCTCATCCGTAGGATATTTTAATATATCCTCAAGGGTTAAGAGATAAGGGAAGCTTCCTGAATTGTGAATTGACTTCATAACTCTTACAAAATCCGGATATTGAGTTAACGCAAGGGCCCGAGCTTCAAGCTCTTCAGACGGAATCCCGCTATTCCTCTGCGTCTTACTCCCCCCTATAGCCATCGGGAGAACCTGGCAAATGGCTTTGCCTAACCCTAACTGTGCACCATACTTGACAAGAACTCTCATAACATCAGGGCTGGGGAAAAGGGAGGCTTCTTGCCCCAAGTAACATTGATACATACCAAAAAAAAACCCTACTGGTGCATGACCAGAAGGAGGAAAAGTCGGTGGCGCTTGTTCATCTAAGACATCTTCTTGAGGATGAACCTCAAGCGCAGCCCCTGCCACTTTCTCGAGGTACTCAATCTCCATAGGATGTGTGCCAGGCGGAAATCCATGAGTCATAGACCTTCCGTTGTCTGAATCCTCAGGATTCATGGCGGATGCAATAGAAACAATGGAAAATAGACAAAACAGGAGAAAAAATGATTTTTTGAAAAGTAACACCCTAACCTCTTTAGCATGAATACTACTGAACTAGAAGGTGGCGTTCTTATCACGACCTAAAGAAAAAAGCAAAAAAATTATGGTCTAAAACTCACACTCACAAAAGTGGGGTGACCAGGTACGGACTCACATAAATAGGAAGAGTACTGAACAACTCCATAATCCGTTTTCAGAGAAAATCGCGCATACCCTGCCGCAAGCGCTCCAGACAGACTCAGGTATTCTTCTTCTCGCGGGAGGGGGCTAAACATTACTTCCTGATTGAAGTCCCGTCCCCCATGGGGAGGGGGCGTATGCTGGGCTTGTAAGGCTGAGGAAGTATAAAGACGGATACGTGTTTTGTCATAATCGGAGGTGAGGGCGTAATAAACTTGTTGAATTTGCTCCAAAGGGATACCCGGCTGATAGCACCCTCCATAGCCACGGAGGACCCGTGTATTTAAAACACCGGGAGGGGATGTAAGCGTTTGTCCGCCTGCCAACGTTGTTGTCCGCACCTGATAGGATTGGGTCTCCACACAAAAGGGTTTAAGGTAGAGAGGTGCCTGTTCCTCCATTGTTCCAAAGGGCAATGTTTTCCCAGAAAAAACAAACTTTTCTCCTTGATAAATGCCTTGACCAACACCAACATATTCCACAGCAATGCCGCTCCACTGAGAATTTCTCGCATCCCCCTGGGAAACACTGCTTTCATCATACAGAAAGGTTTCTGCAAGGGCCTCTCCCTCGAAGATCGACTGTACCTTGGATGTTTTGTTAAGAAGCGACACAGGGTGCAAAACACACCGTAAAGCAAGTGTTTCTGGTACAATTTGAGAACCTTCAAGTAAAACACATAGGGAGGGGTGCGTAATCTCAAGATGTCCTTCTTCATGATTCAACTCCACAAAACCGGGTTCATACCCTGCATCAGGAGCATAGGGGGATAAAATGCGCATAGGGGGGTGTCCTTTTGTTGAGAAGCTCTTTGGTTATGAGAGGGCCACCTCATGAAAACTTTCAATCTTTTCTTAGGCGCTTAATCCCAAAGTGTGATGGTTCAATGTATAAAGAATTACCTCTCCCACAAGGAGAGAGGTAAGAAAGCTTAATTTTCTGAAAATTTTTATGAAGTGGCCATGTTGGTTATGATCACTCTTATTTGCCCTTTTCCTCACCATGCCTATTGGTAAAAGGGAGACTCGTTTTTGGTTTTAGCGAAAACACTTGTCAGATGGACACCCTACCGCCTGCGCCTCAGCTCCTATTATGGAAGTGCAATTTCCAGCACCTTTCACAACTTCGCAGCTTTCTTGGCTCTGGAAGACCTGACTTGCTTTTTGACCAATGTGCATTTGAGCAAAGAGATCACTTCCCCCACCAACCAAGATTACACTTGCGCCTAAAGTCAGGCTTAGTAATAACTTTTTCATTCTAAATTTTCCTTTTCTAAAGTTTATTTTCTCTCACAATATAGGTCCCCCTCGGACATATGTTCGATAATATGAATTATAGAAAGGAAGGGTTAAGATTCTGTAAACTTCTAATCGTTCATGGCTAATTCCCTTAATTATGTGGCGCACTCCAAGGTGCCGCCATCCTCACAGGAATGAGATGCTCAATTGTCTCCTTTGTCCTTAAATCTTTAAAGTGGAGACGAAGGCGGGTTGACTTATGAGACAGGGCTTTTTCAAGAGCACCGGTAGACCTTCCCGCATAAGCAAGCATTTCTTCTTCTTGATCCTCAGGGCCATTGATAAGCTCAATTCCTTTTAACAAATGCCCTTCTCGCCGCACCTGGAGAGGAACTGTGTCGTCATACCGAAAGTAGGAAAGTCCCGAAGGAGTTTGACGCATTGCATTTTCATGAACCTGATAGGACTCTTCGCAATAGTCGTTAGGAACACTACTGTCATCCCGAAGCTTTAGTCCCGGGCTTGACCCGGGATCATTCGGGATCTGATAACCACGAGTTCCTGAAACAAGTTCAGGATGACAGTTTGGAGCACACAAAAGTGTCACTCTCCCAAACCGCTCTCCCGTTTCCCCCTTAGCAATGAGAGAATATTTCACGACTTTTCCGCGCCCTTCCCCTCCTGGTAGACGCGAGTCGTTAAGAATAACTGTCGTATCCGTTGTCATGTCTTTAACAACCTCCCACGGAGCTTCAAAGGAAATTTCAATTGCCCTCGCACTTTTCGCGAGAGTAGCTTTGGCTCGCTCCATGGCATGCTCCGCTGCCTGATATCCTCGATCTGTTAAAAAGAAGGACGCTCGCGCTGGATTCCCTAAATCTGTGTGGAAACTATTTTGAAAAGCCCACTTATCCTCTTCAAAAAGTAGTCCTGCGGTGTGTGTGGTGTGGCATCGATAAATGGCATTTTTATAGGACACTTTTGTCCCTTCCCTATAAAAGCAGTCAGGACGCCACGTGTAGGCATTTGGATCAGGATTAATATTTTGGAGAGTAAACTCTACCACCTTATGTTCTCCATCTCCGGGATAAAGATCTTGAAAAGCATGATGCAGGGTCACGACAAGGGTTTCTTTCCGCTTTTGGTGATAGGTCCAATTCACCCACAGGGTGGGCTTAAACCAATGGCGTTTTACATGATAGGATCGAGGGTTCTCTCCCTCCTCTCTCAAAGAAAGCGGAGCGGAGTAGGCGGGGTAAAAAGGAGATGCCGGTGTCATTTCCTTTAACTCACTCTTAAGAATCCACACCCCCGAACGCCCTACCCGTCGTCCCGGTGAGGGCCATTTTTCAAGAAGAGCTTCTTTTGTATAGGTATTGACTTTAGAATGGGGAAACGACAGACGAATAGCTGCGCTCAAATCCGATATCCCTTCTTCCTTTTGAATCCAATGGGCATGCACCTTAACCGTACATGTTTTGAAAGGATTTTTTATCACACGAAAGCGAAGGCTATCCTGGAAAAAAGCTCCTTGAACGCTTAAGGTTTGGCGCCCCTCAAACCAATCGGATCGCGCAAGCTCCCAGCTCCGCCGATCGCAATAAAGGGAGGAGGTATGTGCGTCTTGAATTTCCTCATATTTATCAGAATCTTTAACCCATAAGGCATCCCAATAGGGAGGGATATGGATGTCCTTTTGAATAATCGCTATCCTTTCGGACACATCCGGTGGGCACGCGATAAGCTCAATCTCCGCAAATTTCCCCTCTATTTTAACGGGATCTCCCACCAGGACTCCTTGAAAGTAAAGCTCGTCTCCTTGAATAATCCCTATCGTTCCACAAGGAGGAAGAGGAATCCCAGCCTCAACCAACAATCTTGCCTTTGCAAAGAAATCTTCTTCTTGAGAAATTTCTAAATCAAAAAGAGGGACGTTTTCTCTTTTTTGAAATATAAGACAAATATTCATTTTTATTCTCCCTAATAAAAAAGGGGTTGACGACAGGGAAAAGGCGTCTTATATCACTAATCTAGGTGTTAACTTTTAGTTCCTCAAATAATTAGGAATACATTCAATGACACAAAAAAGTTGGTTTAATTCAAAAGGATATCTCCAGGGAATTTTCTGGATGACTGTAGTTTGCCTCATTAGCAATTCGAATGATATTCTTACAAAGCATGTGGGTAGCAACTTATCCGGAGCGGAAGTTGCTTTTTTTCGCTGCTTCTTTAGTACACTGGTGCTTTTGCCGTTTATGGCTGCTCAAGGCAAGGCTTCCTTTCTGACACGTTATCCAGGAGCCCAATGTGCACGCGCTGTGCTATTGATATTGGCCATGGCCCCTTGGTGTTATGGAGTAGCTGCCCTTCCCTTAACCCTCGCCACAACCTTATCCTTTACTGTCCCCTTTTTTGTGCTTCCTCTAGCTAAAATCTTTCTTAAAGAGCATGTAGGCTGGCAACGATGGTTCGCAACACTGTTTGGATTCCTTGGAATGGTAGTGGCTTTGCATCCGACGGGAGATGCCTTTAATCCTATGGCCCTTGCCCTTGTAGTCTCAGCAGCCATGTTTGCGACCCTTGATATTATCAATAAAAAACTTCTCACAGAAGATGAAACCCTATTGTCCATGTTATTTTATTCAGCCCTTGGAACAGCCGTTCTTGGCCTAGTGCCCGCCCTTTTAACGTGGCAAACACCCACATTGCAGGAACTTTTTTTCCTTTTCCTTCTCGGAGGAGGAGGAAGTTTGATCTTGTTCTGCCTCTTAAAAGCTTATGCTGCCACTGAAGTTTCCGCCCTTCAACCTTTCAAATATGCTGAATTAATCTTATCTGGGATTTTCGGATTTGTGATTTTCCAAGAATTTCCAACTATCAGCACTATTTTAGGTGCCGCTATTATCATTCCGTCTACTCTCTACATCACAGTCTATGAGACTCACCAACAGAAAAAAAGAGTGGAAAGAGAAGAATTGGAGATGAAGAAAGCGGCTTGAAGCAGTTTAGCAGTGATCAGTTAATTTTTTTCTGAATACCGCTACACTGCCCTACACCTCTTCCAACTCCAAATGCCATCCCACAGAAGCTCCCCACTCATCCGTCTCTAAGTGATAGTGTTTTACAATCATCATAAGCCAAGGACGATAGGTGATAAATCCTCCTGGAAACCCTGGAGATAAAAACACACAGTTTTTCTCCACTTTCTCTATGGCCCACATCTTTCCCAATGGATCATAGGCATGGCAGCTTAAGGGGTCCCTCCCTAAAGAAATGTTGGAAGCCCCTACAGGTACAGCTTGCGTCAAGGATTGAATACACCCCACCTTAAGATGTGTCCCCACCCAAAGCTTCTCAAAAGCAGGGGGAGATTTATCCTTACAACTAATCATTGACTGAAATTTTTCATGTCCTTTATTTCCAATACAAACAAGTGTTCCATTGATCGTACGGCGTAAGATACCTTGCGGAAGGGGAGTGAGCGATTGAATACATTCCCGGACTGAAAAGGGAGGAAAAAGGCTCCTCCTTTCAACTCCTTCCAGGATTAAATCTGTCTCATTCATGGGGAATCCTTGCTTTAATGCTAAAGGTATGCACGCGTGTCTCCCTATCTCTCAGAAGAGAAAGACCACTTTTCATGACCTTAAGGCTTCCTACTTGGTAAGTATGAAGCATTTCTTCCACTGTTTTTGCTAGCTTTAAGATTTCCTTAGTCCCTGCATACTGGCTCCAAATCTTCAACGTGAATGTCACAAGCGTTGGTCCCCAAGGAAGACCTTGAAGCGAATGAAGCGGTTCAAGGGTCATATAGGGATAGGGGGATTCAGGAGGAACATGCTGAAATACGGGACAAACTTGCTCCAATGTTTTTGTAAGATCTAAGAAAAGCTCACGCATTTATGTCCTCTCTCGCTATCATACATAAAAACTGATTCTGCTGAATAAGAATCGGCGGACTTATCACAGATAAGCGCTTCACACTATGACGAAGGGGCCATAAAAACCTCATTTTGGAAGGAAGATTAATCCCACATCGAATGACAATGCGATAAGAGGCTTTCTCTTGTTTGTCTATAAGGGGCCACAAGCACGCCCACACCCTTGGCCCACTTCTCCATTCTTCTTGCCATCCCCCTTCCCCATCTTTATGTCTTTGAGGAATAAGAAGCGTTAGACATTCTCTTAAGTCTTTTGTTGTGATCGGTTTCATTGGGCTTCTCCTTACATCAATCTCATCACCTTATAAGGCCTCAAAAGAGGAAGATTGATGGCCTGCCCCTCATATAAAAAACGAATTCCCATCAACACGGCCATTTTTAAATCCGGGGGCAAGGAGGCGGATGTCTCGCCATATCCTGCCCAAAAATCAATGGAAAGCGCTTTGCCCCACAGAAGGGGTGAGAGAATCACTCTATCTTCCTCTACTTCATAAGGGACGTCTTGTTCTCCAGCTTTCACGGATTCCACACCAAGAAGAGGCGGCAAAGGCAGAATTACCGTCAATTCGCCTGTTTTGTTTTTTACAAGGGGAAAAGACGGTGGATAAGGAGGGGTGAGCTGCATTGTCCAGCGTTGTTTCAAAAGAGCTCTCCCCGTTATATTTTCAACAGCAGCTCGCGAAGCAGAAATCAAGTTTCTTAATAAATCATCCTCCTGGTCTGATGTAAGACGAAGATAAGTTTTAACTTCCTCTAGGAAAACAGGCTCTTGAGAGGAGGGAAATCTGAGGTGAAGACGCATGAGATTCTCCAGTTTAGGAATGAGTGGCATCAAGGTCAACAAAATATTAACCAAATATTTATAATTTTGTTACATAATAAAAGTATGGAACTATATTTAACAATAGACAAAACTATAGTTAAAATATTAATGGGTGCGTCTGGTGTATCTATTTTTATAAGCACTCCATCTCTGCTCCCCCGGAGGAAAGACATACTTTCCCTACAGCATACAGAACGTTTTAACCCGTTAAGAAATAGAGGAAACCATGAGTAAAATGTTATTAGCCGTCTTGAGCATCCTGATTTTCATAGGGTCTGTATCAGTCCCTAGTAACGGCGCCTCTGCATGTGGGTCTGAGTGTTACACCACCGATTTTCCAGATTATTTAGTGAACCCATAAAGTAAAAACAATGGAGGTAGTAAACAGATTTACCTTTAGCTCAGGAGATATTGATGAGTAAGTTATTGTTATTTGTACTCGTTACGTTTGTTTTTATAGACCCAGTCTTAAGTTCGAATACTGTCTCGAGTCATGTGATTGATGTCCGAGGAGGAGTTGTTGGAGGCCATGGTATGGGTGTACATGACCGTTTTTACACCCCTTACTCCACCCCACCTGACATCGATCCGTGGAATATCCAATAATTAAAAAGCCGTTGGTTGTTTGAGACCCTTGCCCCGCTCAGAAGAGCGGGGCGTTTTTGTTGCCACATCACGCCCTAAAATTCACCACCTTCAAGGCCTCAAAGTTCAAGACATCACCTCCAACGCGGCGGGTAGTATAAAATTCCACATAAGGCTTCGCACTGTAGGGATCGCGCAACACACGAATCCCGCTGCGATCGACGATCTGATAGCCTTCCTTAAAGTTACCAAAAATAATGGCTTTGGAGGCTTCCCCCGGCACAAGAGGGGGCATATCATCAGAAACAATCACGGGATATCCAAGAAGCGTCGGCGTCATCACCCCAGCCAAAGGCGGCTCCCACAAATACCGTCCGCTTTCCGCATCTTTTAATCGCCGAATCCGAGCTTGCGCAGAGCGGGACATAAGCCAAGACGCTCCGGGAAGATAGGGCGGTTTTAAGGCAAAAAAGGTATCCTGAAGCTGGATTTCTCCAGCACCCTCTACAAAATCCCCATTCACGCCTGTCCTAATTTCCTCAAGGCGCCCCCATTGCCAGTCCGCCCTTAGAGCAGTTTCATAAGAGAGGAGTCCCCTGGGCGAGTTTTCTCCTTCTCCCCGAACAAAGGCCGTGTTTTCCATAGCCGCTATTTTCTGAGCGATTTTTTGAGACAACCACTCTTCTACATTTAAAAGAGCATCATCCAGCAATTTTTGGGTGGCTCGCGGTTTTGCGTACATTTCATGAACAGGAATACGAATTTTAGCAAGGTCTGGGGTACGTGTTTCGGCACGCTCTTGAGTCTCAGTCACCCAACCCGCATCCGTTGTATCCTTGTCAATGAGCAACTCAAGAGCAGACGTTGAAATCTCTCGAACACTGGCGAGTGGTCGCATGACAGATGTTGCTTGTAAAGTTGTATACAAACGGTCATGAAGACCAGAAGGAACCAAATAACCCCCGTCACGATCAGGCGTTGTTGAAAGTGCCTTTTTTTCGTAAAGATGCAATGGGGTATCAAGGCCTTTACGAATATAATCCACAAAGGCATGCTGATGGCTAGAGAATGAGTCAGCCGTTGTTTCAACCGACGGACGACTAGCAAACGCTTCCATTTGCTTAAGGCGCTTTTCTGCATTCTCCAAGCTTGCGTCAAGGCGTGCCATTTTTTCTTCATCAAACGCATCCACCGGGCGCTTGCGCTCAAGATTTGTAAGACGGTTATCTTGGGTTGATTTAAACTCTTCAAAAGTACGAGCCAGCTCATCCAAAGTATTTTGTATATCATAATCGTGCATTCTTATCCTCTTTATGTTAGTGGTTGGTGGTTAGTAATCAAAAAACGTCATTGCGAGGCCCGCCAAGGGCCGAAGCAACCCAGAAAGCCAAAAGACTGGTTTGCTTCGGAGCTGACGCTCCTCGCAATGACGATCTTTTAATTACTGAGTTTTCACTTGATGAACCGTGGCGCGCGCATTTGCTCCAAAGGTTACAAGGGAAATTTCAATAAGGTCGATGTCCAAAAGGAGACGGGCTTTGCTGCTTTTATCTTGCGTGGCGTTCAGAGTGCGAAATCCAATGGAAAGCCCATCAATCACCCCTTCTTTTAAAAGAAGATAGGCTTCATCCGCTTGTTTCACACCAAGGGCAAGGCGTCCTTCTACATAAAGGCCACGGTCATTTTCATAAAGGTGTGTCCACACCCCAATGGGGAGCCTCGGGTCATGCTGCCACAACATTTTCGGTGTTTTTCCGAGAATTCGCCAAGCCCTCAGCGTTTTGGTAAATGCCCCTTTGGCGACCCGATCCTGATGACGATCCATGAAGTCAAAAAAACTTGCATACCCTGTAATTACCCCCTTTTTTTGAGAGGGGTTTAGGCATAGAGTGTTTGTCATAATAAGAACCTTTAAGGATATGGATACATGAAGAAGATACTGAGTCTATTCGGGTTTTTTTGGCTAACTATTTCGACAGAGAGTCAAGCAGTCTGCGCTACCGGTTCATATTGGTGTGGCTATTGCTCACAATGCTTAGACAATGATGTTCCTTGTCCCACCTCCCCTCCGTGTCCTCAACCTACAGAAATGCTTCTTACAGAGACATCTAAAACTGTTTATGATATTAAAGAGAGATCTCTTTTTTACTGTCTTCACAATCAGCCCATAACTCAAATACCTGCTGGCACACCTAATTTGCCTCCTACCGGCGTTTGGTATAGTTGTGGCTCAATTACTTCATACCCTTCTGCCCCTACGCAACAAGATCTTACACCATCAACACAAACCGGGTACGCCCTTTCTCCTGGAGCTATTTTTGCGTGCCCAGGAACATCACTCCCTGTAGAATCTAACATCCCAACTTGGTTTAACTGCGCTATCGTTGAACCTGCAGAGAACGAGAAACATCTTCCTGGAGGTAAAACCAAATCACTATCGAATTAGAAACATATGAAGAGGACGCCTCATTTTCCCCTCCGATGAAGAAATTCTAATGGTTCCCTGCAGAAAAAAAGCATCGTTAACTTGAGAATAAAATGGGATAATTTTCTAATTTCTTCTCATGTTATCAATTTCGTGCCAATTTAGTATTACTCCTCTTAAAAAAATTATCTTCTCTTAATAAAATATTATGAATTATTGAGTATACTAAAATCAATAATAACAAGAAAAACAATAATAACTTGCAAACAACGGAGAAAAACGATGAAAAAATTAACTCTTCTAGCTTTCTTAGGAATAGCAGCACTCGGAATCACCGGAGCAAAAGCTGACTGTGGTTGTGGTGCTCCTGCAGTTGGATGTCCATGTCCCATGGAATGTCCTTGTCAACCTACATGTTGCCCAGCAAACAGAGGATTGTTTGATGGTGGCGCATGCTGTGGGGGACCTGCTGTTCCTTCCTGTGGTTGCGGATACTAAGAATGATCAAAAAAATCGCCGTTGCGACACCTTCCTTCTCGTCTAGAGAGTAGATTCGCAACGACGGTTTTATCATAACTATCTGATTCTTCTAAAGAAATATTCTCCTGAAAAAAAATCGTGCGATCTTAATAAAATATTATGAATTGCTGGATATACTGAGTCCAATAATAATAAGAATAAGAAACAAACAACATATAAACAAAGGAGAATACGATGAAAAAATTAACTCTTCTGTCCTTTTTGGCAGTAATGACAATGGGACTTACCGGTGCAAATGCTGCTCTCACATTAGAGAATCAGCAAAGCATTCAATATTACATGGGACCTGGTCCTTGCCCAATGGCTGGAGCGGTAGCTGCACCTTGTGCTGCTCCTTGCGCTGCTCCATGCCCATGCCCAATGGAATGCCCATGCACTCCAGTATGTTGCCCAGCAATCAGAGGATTGTTTGATGGTGGCATGTGCTGTGGTGGACGTGCGGGTCCATCCCTCTGTGGCTGCTGGTAAGCAGTGAATAGTGATCAGTAATCAGATTCTTTCTGATTACTGATCACTAACTACTAAAAACTATTTCCTTCAGGGAGCGGTGGATACCCCACAAGCTCCCTTTTTTCATTGACCGTTAAAAAAGACGCTTGTTCAATTTTTCCCCATAAAGCTTCTCGCTTGGGAGCAAGGGCTGGAATCGATTCCGTATCATAGTCAAGCAAAAGGTTTGTCCCAAAAAATGGAACAAGCCACTGATTCAGCTCTCCTTTAATCATTTCTAAATGAGGAAGAATCGTATCCTCCCATAAATGATAGCGGGCTTCTTTATAATTGGAAAAAGTAGACTCCCCCGGAACCCCTACTAACATAGAGGGCACCCCATACACTTGGGCAATCTCTCGCGCTGAAAGGTTTTTTCCTTCAATAAAATCCAAATCTTTTGGAGAAAGACCCATTTCCTTCCACTCAAAATTCCCCTCTAACACCAGAACACGCCCCGCATTACGGGATCCCTCATAAGCATCCTTTAACTCTTGCCGTAAACGAGCGCGCTGCTCTTCTGATAAAATATCTCCCTCTCCAGAGTTGACCTGAAGGGCGCCCGAGGGACGTCCTCCATTTTGCAGCAGAGAGAGATTGTGCCCCGCCACTGCATTATGCTGATCGATAGCGTGTGCTGCTGCCTCAATGGGGCTCATCCCATACCAATCATGAAGGGGATGGAAAGTACGAATATGGCGCACACGTGATTTTCCATCGAAAGGATCCACAGAAATGCGCACGGCACGCCCTCCCAGAGTATACTCATAGGCTTCAGGAACGCCGGATGCTCCCGGAATAACGCGCACACGATCCGGTCTTAAAAGATAAAGCTCAAGTGGCTCCTCCTCCGACATCACAGCTTCCACATAAACATTTCCCGCCAGCAGAAGGTAGGACGTCAGCGCTTCCATAAACCGTGATATCCCTTGATGGGGATTGGGATTGTGAAGAAGAGAGAGAAGGGGATGGTCAGAAAGGCGTGCATCTCCCTTATAAAGCTGCCAGGGAACGCTGGCAACTCCTCGTGAAATCAAGGACACGCACCGATAGACAACGATATTTTTCTGATACCCTTCTTCTCAAAAATTGGCATAGAGAATGGAAGATCAATCAGATTGAATCTGTTAACCCAGACTGGATAGAGTTAAATACCGCGCTTTAACCTAACACACTGGTTTCTTATGCCTTATAGATTGCTATTCTGAGTCTTCAGCCCGAAGTTTGATCTGGGGCCATTTTAGGATCTTAGTAACAACAAGATCCCGAAACAAGTTCGGGATGACAACCCTATTCCAGGCACACGTCTTTGATTTTACATTTATCACTGTACGCTCTTTTTAAAGAACGTCAAATTTTCCGATTGGCCATATGCGCGTGTGATATTTTTAACCTCTTATGTCAGCCTTGAAGCCTCAATCAGAATCTTCTGTGAATCCACTTGAGGACGTGTCTGCGTTATCTCCATAGTTTATGAAGTTCTCGATTGTTACGGCTAAATCAAGTGGTGACACACGTGCATTCAAAGCCCGATCATGCTTTCCGTATAATAACTAAATATTGATCACAGATTGCAGAATCCGCCTTGTCTGCAGAAGATTCTTCTGAGCTCGACGAGTCTTGACTCCGCCAACTCGCTGCTCTGTGAACAAGCCCCTTATTATCTTCTTCATGAGTTTTCCTTATCGTAACAGGCGGCGACATATGAGAAATATCAGGAAAGTTTTCAGCTTCCATCGCATGAGATGGCGACATATGAGAAGCATAAGAACAAAAAACAATACCTAAAGAAAATAAAAACTTTTTGTACATCAAAAAGACCTTTCTATAAATAACAATTTAAATAATACTTATGACAAAATTCTCTTTAATTTGGGATTACGAAATGAGAGAATGCATCATATCCTAATAGATCCCTATCGATTCTTTAAAAGCATATATTTATCCATAAGGAAAGAAAAAATGATTCCTTGCCTTTTGGTGAAACAGAAAGCGTCTTGGACCTTTGCATAGAGACAGTAGACAATTACTAATTACAACGAGACTCACAAAACTGACTGTTCAGACGAACACTCACACTCTTTCTAGCGTCCTCCTGTAACACTAAGTTTAGCATAACAGTACTATAGATACCCCCTCACTCCTCAATAACAAAATTCTTCATCAAAGATTCATTGATGCGAAAAAGGCCACATATCCCTTCCTTAACTGATTCCACTCGTTTGCCCGTACACCTTATTAAAACCTTTCTGAACTTTGGAATCAAATCAGTTTTAAGCGACACTGAAGAATCCATTCGTTCAAGAGGCCACGCACTTTTATCTTCAGCCAAGAAGTCTTTAGCCTCTACTAAGATAAAATCCTCTTCGAGAGTCGATTTGTGATGATCTATGAGCCGCAAAAACGCTTGTGTTACAGAAGCAACTTGATAATCGTCATCCACGCCTAAAAATTCTAGTTTCCCAAGTTCTGCGCAACTTTCTATCCATTCTATAAATGTGTGGGCTCTGGATGATGTAAAAAAGTCTTTTTCGCGTGAGGTGTAAGTAAACATACCGCGCGAACTTGTTCTTATTGTTGTTTTTTCTGTAAAACTCAAAGCTTCTTTGGCGAGCATTTTTGCAATCCGCCTACCACCCTCTCTTTGAGCGTCCTTAGGATTTGAATAAACGTCATCTAAATCCCTAAAATCCACACGAATCACTCTCCCCTTTACGTCATCCTCATATTCTAAGTACACTCCATATGAAGTCTGGCTCGCGGCAGCTATATAGAAAGTTATCAAGATCAAATAAAAAAGACTCTTCATAAATTCGCCTCCTTTTACAATCCTATAAAGCGTAATGACTCTTAGTCTTTCTGCTGTGTTCCAGGCGCATCTCTGTGATTTTATATTTATCACTCTACTCTCTTTTTAAAGAACGTCAAATTTTCCAATTGGCCATTTGACCGTTCACTCGTTTACTGTAGGATATCTGAAAAATTCATAATCATGAGCTCGATGACCCCTCTCACAAAAAACAAACCCTTCTGGGCACTTTTTGGAACGCAGTTTCTGGGGGCGTTTAATGATAATTTTTTTAGAACAGCTTTTGTAACCCTTATCACCTATCATCTGGCAACCTATTCAGAGACAACAAAATCTTTATTTGTGTCAGCAGCCTTTGGGCTTTTTATGTTGCCTTTTTTTCTATTTTCCCCTCTTGCAGGACAGCTCGCCGACCGTTTCGACAAGACCAAAATTATTCGCATGGTCAAAGGAGCCGAGATTCTTATTGTAAGCCTCAGCGCTTACGGATTTATTCATCAAAATCCTTATTTTCTTTTAGCGGCCCTTTTTTGCATGGGAACCCACTCCGCTTTTTTTGGCCCCGCCAAATATAGTCTTCTCCCCAGTATTCTTACGCCAGAAACTCTTTTGAAGGGAAACGGCTATATCGAAGCCGGCACTTTTCTGGCAATTATGGGAGGGACGCTTACGGGAGCCTTAATGATTCACTGCGGGATCTCCCTCACGGTTTTAAGTTCCCAATTGTTTATCGTGGCCTTATGCGGTTTCTTGATGAGTTGGCAAATTCCCGCCATGTCTCAGCGGTCTTCACGTCTTAAAATTCGCCTCTCCTGGAGTGGCGAGATAAAGCACCTCTATCGTTTCACCCGAAAAGATCCCCGAATTTTTAAGGCCATTATAGCCATTGCTTGGTTTTGGTTGGTAGGCGCTGTCCTACTGGCGCAACTGCCCCCCTTTGCAAAGGAAATTCTGAGGGTGGAAGAGAGTGTTTTTATTTTTCTCCTCCTCCTCTTTACCCTTGGCATTGGGGCCGGATCTATTCTGTGCGCCTGGGTTTTTAAGGGAGAAATTACAACAAAACACACGCCGCTTCTGGCCCTTCTTATGGTGCCTTTTTTGTTTGATATCTCAACCTTTCATGTCGCCTTTGCAGAAACTCCAACAGATCTCATTTCCTTTTTAGTGTCCTTTCAAGGGCTCAGGCTTACAGCAGATATTTTCAGCCTTTCCTTTCTCGGGGGACTTTTTGTCGTGCCCCTCTACACTTTTATCCAAGCCCAGGTGGTTCCGAGCCATTTATCTCAAGTTATTGCCCTCAGCAGTATCATGAACGCAGGATTTATGGTGTTGGCGAGCTTTGGATCATTTTGCTTGTTGAGTCTTGGGCTCTCCATCCCAATGCTTATTTGGCTTACAGCCCTAGGACAGGTGGTGATGACGGTTTATGTAATTCGCATCTTACCCGATGATGTGTTGAAAACTTATCTTTATACTCTTTTGAAAATTCTTTTTCGCCTCCAAGTTAAGGGCCTTGAAAACTATGAAAAAGCAGGAAAAAGGGCAATCCTTATTGCCAACCACACGTCCTATCTTGATGCTCTTTTAATTGCAGCAATTTTGCCAGAAAAGCCTCTTTTCGCCATTAATCGCTTCACAGCTCAAAAATGGTGGGTAAAACCTTTTCTTGTCCTTGCCAAAGTGTATCCTGTGGATCCTCTTTATCCATATGCCCTCAGAGATGTCATTGAAGAAGCCAAACGGGGTCATAAGGTCTTGATTTTTCCAGAAGGCCGCGTCACCCTCACAGGAAGCCTTATGAAAATTTATGAAGGACCTGGGATGGTTGCGGAAAAGGCAGATGCACGCATCCTTCCTCTTCGCATTGAAGGAGCCCAGTATACATTTTTCTCTCTGCTCAAAGGCAAGCTTCCCCGAAAGTTTTTTCCTAAAATTACCATTACCCTTTTGTCTCCTCAAACCCTTACCGTAAACCCTACCCTTGGAGGAAGAGCACGCAGGCGGGCCTTAAGTGAGCATCTCTACGACCTCATGGTCACAATGATATTTACCACAAGCCCTTGTAAAAAAACGCTTTTTGCGTCTCTCATCGAAAGTCGCAGACTTTATGGGGCTGGACTGCCTGTTTTAGAGGATTTCAGTCGAAAAACTCTCACCTATGGAGAGCTTTTGATGAGGGCCTTTACTTTTTCACGAAAAATGACTCGCAGAACAACTCCAGGCGCCTCTGTCGGATTACTGCTTCCCAATACCCATGGTCTGATTATAAGTTTTTGGGCGCTGCAAGCCATTGGACGCATTCCCGCTCTTTTAAATTATGCGAGCGGATCTGCCGCCCTTTTAGAGACATGTCACCTTGCAAAGGTGCGTGACGTATATACCTCTCGTCAATTTGTGGAAAAAGCGCGCCTACAAGAGGCAGTTGAGCTTTTAAAACACAACAAGATTCAGATGCATTATCTTGAGGATGAGATAAAGAAGATTCGCCTCATGGATAAATTCTGGGGGATGTATGGGCGTTTGTTCCCCGAGAGGGCGTATCTGTCCTCTAATGTCATCACGAGGGAAGACGCCCCCTGCGTTATTTTATTTACCTCAGGCTCAGAAGGCATGCCCAAAGGCGTTCCCTTAAGCCATCTCAACCTTCAAGCCAACCGCTATCAATTAGCATCCGTTGTTGATTTTAACGAAACAGACAAGGTCTTGAATGTGCTTCCTCTTTTCCACGCATTTGGGCTGACGGCGGGGATGATTTTGCCCCTTTTATCTGGGATCAAAACCTTTCATTATGTATCTCCTCTCCATTATCGCGTGGTGCCAGAGCTTATCTACAACATAAATGCTACGATTTTATTTGGAACAGACACCTTTTTGTCCGGCTATGGACGGACAGCTCATGCTTATGATTTTCGCACACTCCGTTTTGTTTTCGCAGGTGCTGAAAAATTGAAACCAGATACCCAACACCTGTGGTTTGAAAAATTCGGTCTCCGTATTTTCGAAGGGTATGGCACCACAGAAACGAGCCCTGTCCTCTGTGTCAACACACAGATGCACTATAAGGCTGGCACCGTGGGGCGATTCCTACCCGGCCTTATCCATCGTCTAGACCCCGTGGAAGGAATCGACCAAGGAGGTCGCCTTTGGGTTAAAGGACCGAATGTAATGCAAGGGTACCTTCCTGACCCCTCTTCCTCGACCTCTGACCCCTGGTACGACACCGGCGACATTGCGGAGGTGGATGAGGAAGGATATGTAACTCTCAAAGGTCGCGCCAAACGCTTTGCAAAAGTGGGAGGGGAGACAATCTCTCTCACAGCTGTAGAAGAGGCCGTTGGACGTCTTTGGCCAGAATATACCCACGGGGTGATCACACGCGCCGATCTTAAGAAAGGGGAACAATTGGTTCTATTTACAACCTGCCCCACAGCTGACAAAACCACTCTTCTCTCTTTCTGGAAACAAGAAGGACTCTCGGATCTATCATTGCCAAGAGTCCTTATTATTTTACCTTCCCTTCCCCTTTTAGGGTCAGGAAAAGTGGATTATCGCGCTTTATCGCCTGATACCATTTGATAAACAAGAGCTGAGGCTTTTGCGAGAACGGCCAAGAAGATAAATTGAAACATAAAGAAGACAAAGATACAAATTAAAATCATGGAAAGCCCTACGCTTACCAAATCAAGAGCTATACCTACAAGCCCTAGTCCCATAACACCAAGGAGTGTAATCCCAAGAAGAGACAAGATGAGGAGAAGGTAGAGTCCCAGCAACCGTAAGACATTTCCTTTTAACAGCACCCAACTTGTTCTGATAGGGTTAGGTTTATCAATGGCAATCAAGACACCATAGAGAGAGATGCGGAAAAGCAAATAAAGTCCATAGATAAAAAAGACAGTGCCTAAAAGGACATCTACAGCCACACTCATCAAGAGATAATGCGCACCTATAATGATGCCAGCGGCAAATAAGACATAGGCTCCCCCTAAAATACCAAGCAAAAGTGCGTACAATATCATTTTCAGAAAACGCCAGTTGAGATGCAAGGTCCACCACCTTTTCCCTCCCTCATGAAGGACACCATAGCGGATGTTGTTGATATAAATGCTAATCGCAAAAATGAGATGGGTGATAAAATAAACGCCATTGCCAAGCTGAATGAGGGGGTCTGTCGGAAGCTCTGCTGCCTTGTTTACATAACTCATCATAGCGGATTTAAAATCGAGGGGAAATCCAACATACCAATAGGTAAAGATCATAAAAAGAAAGCCTAAAACAAAAATCACAAGAGGCGCATAGGCCACCCTAAACCACTCCAACATATGATTCCAAACATTCTGGAAACTCATTGTGAAAATTTTCATAATTTGAATATGCATTTTTACCTCCCTTAAGGGCAAAAAGATTTTTATAGAAGAATATTATGCACAAAGTTATTAATATTAAATTAAATTTTTTCAGATGATGAGAAAGGATCTCTCTTTATGCTCACGATTGCCACGTGGAACATCAATTCTATTCGGATGCGGCTCCCTCTTCTTCTCTCGTGGCTTAAAGAGACAGCGCCTGATATCGTATTACTTCAAGAAACAAAAACATCCGATGATCAATTCCCCAGAGAAGCCATCGAAGATCTTCAGTATAATATCGCCATCTCGGGTCAAAAGAGCTATAATGGGGTGGCTATTCTCTCCAAATTTCCTCTTGAAGATGTGACGCTTGGCATTCCGGGTTTTGCGGATGATCAAGCGCGGTACCTTGAAGCCGTTACCAACGGAATGCGTGTAGCCTCCGTCTATGTTCCTAATGGAAGCGCTGTAGGAACTGATAAGTATCAGTATAAGCTTACTTTTTTAAAGCATCTCTATGCTCACACCCAGACTCTCTTAACCTATGATGAGGCCTTTGTGCTGGGAGGAGATTTCAACATTGCTCCCACTGATCAAGACGTTTATGACCCGGAAGAATGGCATGAGAAAATTTTATGCAGCACGCCTGAACGGGAAGGTCTTAGATCTCTTGTTTACTTAGGCCTGACGGATGCTTTGCGCGCCCTCCATCCTCACCAAAAAGAACTGTATACCTGGTGGGATTATCGCAGGGGAGATTGGCAAAATAACTTTGGGCTCCGCATTGACCATTTGCTCCTCTCCCCGCAAGCGGCAGATCATTTAACAGAGGCCTTTGTGGATAAAAACGTGCGTGCCATTGAAAAATCCTCCGATCACGCCCCAGTTGTCTGTGGAATAAATTGTTTCATGTGAAACAATTTTGGGTTTGCTGCATAGATGACATAAGCTGTTAGACACATGATGATCGCTACATAAACAGCGGGTGCAAATGAGACACCGCTCGCGTACCATATCCATAAACAAAGCGGCGTTGTCATACGTCCAAGAGTTGTTGCTCCTAAGGCCCCTCCCATACCAACGAGAAGATACCGTTCAGAGGAAGAGAACAGCCCTTTAAACCAAAAATTCATAGGACACATGAAAGCAACTCCCCAAAATACAATCCAAACCCGAACGAACACCACATACCCCAACGACGCGTCTGGAAGGAACACAAACAAAGGAATAATACTGATCGTTAAAACCATACTAGCAAAAACCATAACTTTAACGCCCTCATATCTGAGGGTAAATCTCCCCAGAAGGGGAATCAACAGCATATCAAAAGCAAGAAGCCCCGTATTCAGAATCATCATGGTTTCGAAAGAAATTGTGGTGATAAGAGGAACGAAGCTGTTCATAAAAACAAAGGGCAGTGTCCCTGTCATATGCCCAAATCCTGTGCCCATGGCAACACATAGAATATTAGTTCTGTTACGCCACAAAGACACAAGACTCGACAGCTGATAAGAGTCAAACACTTTTGTTTCAGTGGGAGAAGACGAATATCGACGCAAAAGATACCCCACCAATCCTGTGATTCCCCCCACCCAAAAGCACAAGCGCCAAGCCTCATCGTTGGAGGAGAGAACAAGGGTGACAGCCCCTGACGCCAAAATGGTTCCCAACATGGAAGAGCTTTGGTACAGGTAAGATGCCTTCAAAGCATGCGTCGACGCTTTGTTCTCCATAATATATAATTTTGCAATTGTGCTCTCTCCTGCTGCAAAAACTCCTTTCACCATTCTGATAAGAATTAAACCGGCAGGCGCCAACCACCCCACATCCTCATAACTGGGGAGAAATCCTAGGAAGACTGTTGAGAGAGACACACCGATTAAGGAATAGGACATGCCAGAGATGGGCCCATACCTTCGAGCCATCAACCCAAAAATGAACGACCCTACTGGCCGTGTCACAAGAGATGTGCTTAACACACTATAAACGAGGATAAGCTGAACGATTGGCTCATAGTTCGGAAAAAAAACAGGCGCTAAAATAGGACCCAAAAACCCATAGATGGCTGAGTCATAATGATCTAACGCATTCCCAATCAGGATGGATGTATCTTTTTGGTTTAAGTTACGGGGCATATCGCACCTCCAGGTCTATGTTAACCACCAGGGTGCGCCTTTTTTCGTCGTTGCGAGACCTCGTAGAGGTCGAAGCAATCCAGAAGGAATGGGTTGCTTCGTAGCAAAGCTCCTCGCAATGACGATCTTCCCACACTCCCTCCGCTGGTATAGTCCAGATCAGGTTCTAAGGGTTTTTCTCAGCCATCAACAATGGCACCCCTGGTGATAGAAGAACTATCGATCGCATTTGATCTTTCGTCAAGGTCCTTTATTTTTGGTTTTTTTCTGCTGGTTGTCTAAGTCTAATCTCCACAATCTTAAAGTTTTATTAACATAAAGCTCTTCATCCCTTCTGCTGACTCTTCTCTTGCATCCATTAAAGCTTATGCTACACTTCTCGTGAAACTTAAAAATACGAGCTGAGTTGATGGAAAAATTACCAATGACAGCTGGAGGTCTTGAGCACCTTCAAGAAGAACTCAAGCACCTTAAGCATGTGGATCGCCATGCGGTCATTAAAGCGATTTCTGAGGCGCGCGAGCACGGAGATCTATCAGAAAACGCAGAATATCACGCAGCCCGTGAGCGACAGGGATTTATTGAAGGACGCATTAAGGAACTGGAAGATAAAATTGCGCGCGCAGACGTTATTGATGTTTCAAAGCTGTCTGGAAAAGACATTAAATTTGGGGCAAAAGTGACCCTTCTTGATGATGAAACGGAAGACCGCTTTACCTATCAAATCGTAGGAATTGATGAAGCGGATATCAAAAAGGGATTGCTGTCTATCAATTCCCCCCTGGCGCGCGCCTTAATTGGCAAGTCAGTGGGAGATACATGCGATATTACAACACCAGGAAAAGGCCATAAGTCATACGAGGTTCTTGAGGTTATTTATCAATAGCTAAGATGGAGGGGTGCCGGAGCGGTCGAACGGGGCGGTCTCGAAAACCGTTGTGCGCGTAAGCGTACCGTGGGTTCGAATCCCACCTCCTCCGCCAGCCTTCGCTGCTCCGCAGCTTCGGCTGGCAAGCCATAAGGAGGCTTCTCAGTTATCTCCTGGTTTGTCATCCCCGAGCTAGTAATGTTTTGTTTTTCAAAGAAAAACATTAGCATTACTTCATCGGGGATCTAGGTTGAGCTTCGAGCTGTTGAGAGAAGATCCTCGATGAAGCAGCTCTAAGATTTTCTTTGAAAATCAAGAGCTTCTAGCTCGAGGATGACAAAAGAGGGAGTCTCCTCCATACTTAATATTACTCTCTCTCAAAGGAACACCCCATGATCCACTTCCTCTGGACCCTCAAAAACTTTTTTCTCTCTCTGTTTTCTCGCAAAACAGTGGGGGCGCGTGCTCTTGTCGTTCAAGATAACAAAATTTTATTGGTGAAACACACCTACACGCCTGGCTGGTACACCATTGGCGGAGGCATAGATAAGGGCGAATCTCCCCTCCAAGCGGTAAGGCGCGAATTGCAAGAAGAAGTGGGTATAACACCTTCGCAAACGCCAACTTTTTTCGGGTTTTATCATAACAAATGTTACAAAAGAGACGATTACGTTGCCCTTTATCTCTGCACAGATTTTACAAGAAAAGAGGTGAAATCTCGAGAAATTTTGGAAGCCAAGTGGTTTTCCTTGGAGGCTCTCCCCCCAGATATGTCGCCAGGCACCAAAAGGCGCCTGGACGAATATTTAGGACATCATCCCATAAGGGATGTGTGGTAAGGAAATTTCTTCTTACTTCTTACCCGACTCAGGCAAGACACAGCTTACGCATAAGATGGAAATTCCAAAGAAAAGCAGGTTAACTCCTATCAGAAGCCCCAGCGCCCATAAGCCACTAATGGGGTAAGCAAAAAGAAGAATGCTTGCAATTCCTAAGGTTAAAAGACCACTTAGAATAACCCAGAACCGTTGCTGTCCTCTAAGGTGTTGTGAAAACCCAGAAAAAATTGTCAAAAACCCTTGGATATAAAAAAGAATAATAAGAACCATTGTCAGGGATAAAAGCCCTCCCACAGGATGGCTCAGCAAATAAACCCCCGCGATGAGATAAAGAACCCCAATACAAAAATCCCAAAGAATATTTTTTCGTTGTTTTTCTTCAAAAGCAGCAAAAAGCTGGAAAATCCCTCCCACAAAGAAGAGCGCCCCAAAAAGAATTTCCACGCCTAAAGAGCTATAAAAGGGGTAAGCAATTGAGATGATGCCTAAAATAATAAAGGCACCTCCCGCCATTTTAGAAAGAGATGATAGGGTCATAAAATGCCTCCTTTTTTTATTATTAAAGAGAAGTCTATCAAATTTTTAACGGATTAACAACCAGACCTTTTCCACGTAACCATACCGAGTACGGTTTGTTTTTTATAAAGAAGAATCCTACCTTAACAGCCTTGGATCAAAGTCAAAGTTAGATTTTTCTAAAACTTTGAGCCTCTGGGCATCCGGATGACGCGGGTTAATAAGAACATTATTTTCCTGGGGAATAATAACGGAGGGCACCACTAAAATTGCCGAACTCCCTTGTTCAAGCCAAGCATTTCCTATTTTCTGACAATAGTCTCTCTTCTTTATCTGGCTGAGATCTCCTTTAAATTCAATCACATCTGTTTCAGGGGGCACATATATTTTTAAAAAAATGAATCCTTTTGGAATCCTAAGCTGGGGTAACCCAACCAAACTTTCTAAACACGCGAGGGATAGGTGAGAGGCTGTATAAACAACGTTATGCCCTTCGGAATTCCATCGGCCTCCATAGATAAAAGCGCCTGTTCCAGAGAGATCTTCATGCTCTGCTTTGCACAACCGCCACACATGCATTAATGAATGATTCCATAAGCGATGCGGCCAATTAAGGATTCAACAAGATGGGTGCCTATGTCTGAATCCAACAACTCAATGGGCTTTTTATCTTCCAAAAGAGGGTTTGGTGTTCTTAACCAATGCTCCGCATCCTCATCCCCAAGAATTTGGTGAGCAAAAGCACGAATCCTTAGAAATCGCACAAGTTTATCTGATTCATCCTCTGATAGTTTATTTGAAGCTTTCCGCCGATCCCAAGATCTCTGCGTGGTAACAAGTTTTAAGACTTCTTCTTTCGAGAGGATTTGTTCTTTCAGAACATATTCCAAAGAATCAAAGGGTAAGCCCGCATGAACGATGTTCACCAACTCCACATCTGAAGACACCTGTTTATGGAAGACCGCCTTTCCTCCCAAATCTCTAACCACTGCTTGTGTTTGCATTTAATCCTCCGCCATTTGCTTATATAATAACAGCAATTGGCGCATTTGTCCAGGAAAAATTAGACTTTTTTCTTAACAGCACTGGAAAGCTTCGAGCGTAAACTCACAGGATTTCACCTCTCCCCTTGTGGGAGAGGTGAAAGAGTCTAATTTCCTTGCAAAGTTTTCACGAAATGGCCCTGAGGTTTTTACGGAAAGTTAACTCTTTTTCTCTATGACTGAAGGGTACCAAAACCCTGACCCATGGAGACAATCATGACAAAAATTACTAAAAATCTTAACAAAATTGCGTTTGCTACTTCTATTTTCTTAGCGTCAATTGAAGGAGAGGGACACGCTCAGGCGATCATAGAGCAACAATGTGCTGTCAATTGCGTCAATACCTTTAACTTGTCTCTAGCTTGCTTAGCCACCAATTCATGTCAAGCTGCCATAAATACTCTTGGAACATGCCTCTCCCAATCTTATGTGGGCAACTGCGATCCAAACACAAAGAACCAATCATTTACAACATTAGTCTATCAAGAGTGTGCCACGAATTATTTTACGAATACATTTGCGAGCAGCTTCAATAACTGTTCTACCACACAATGTAAAGGTCAAGCAGTAGCAGCACTTGCCACCTACATGACTAAAACAATTAATTCTGATGCAAACTGCCTTCCTCCTTCAAGCGCACAATAATAAGTTAAACTATGTTCATACTCTATCCTGCGACCCTTGCTTAATGCTAGGGAACGCAGGACGTTGAACGACTGAAAGATGTTTCAAAAATAATCCCTTTAGTAACACTTCATCGTCTCAGCATTCACTTTCTCCAATGAAAAATGATCCTCAACCATTTTCCGTCCTGCCTGTCCCATAGACTTTCTTAAAGCAGAATCATTAATGAGTTTTTCTAAGGCATTGGCAAGGGCAACAGGATCTTGTGGAGGAACTAAAAAGCCATTCACTCCGTGTTCCACAATTTCTCGGCATCCCGGCACATCCGTTGCCACAATGACTCGTCCGCAAGAAGCGGCTTCCAGAAGACTTTTGGGAAGCCCCTCTCGGTACGAAGGAAGCACGACCATATGAACGTTTTTATAGGCCTCTGCCATATGCTCACAATGCCCTTGCCAATCGATTAATCCTTCCCTGTGCCATGCATTCAAATCTTCCTTTGAGAGAGAGGAGGGGTTTTGGGGGTCAACCGTCCCATAGAACAAAAAGTGGGCCGACACACCTTTTTCTTTTAAAATCCGAATGGCCTCGATCAGCTCAACAACACCCTTGTCTTTCAGCATCCGTGCCACAAAAGCCACTCGTACTCCCGATGCCGTCTCAGGCTCAGGCGTAGCTTTAAAAACCTGAGGATCCACACCACATCCCCGAATCAAAAAAAGCCGAGAGGGAGGAGTCAGTTTCAGGGTTTGAAAAATTTTAAAATCATCCTTGTTCTGAACAATGGAAACCATACTTTTATTCTTGGCCAAAAGCTTAAATAGGGTGGTAAAAATTTTCCTTTTCAAACGAGTGTTGGGCGTATCATGAGTGAACATAAAGCCAAGGCCTGTGAAGCTATTGACAATTTTAGGTATACCCGCAAGGGACGCCATCAAGCTCCCGTACAAAATAGGTTTCATGCCAATATTGTGAACAACCGCTGGCTTTTCTTTTAAAAACACTGACAGCAATTGTTTAAAGACGCACCCTTCATTGAAAAAATTTATTTTTGAGCGGTGCAGGGTATGAAGAGGAATCAGCTTGATCCCTGCCTTTTGGATGGTATCCCCGTGACGCGAGACGCGCGTTATAACCCCAACATCAGCTCCTTCCTTTTGAGCTGCAAGAGCTAAATCAAACAAATGACCGCAAAAAAACTCATCGTCTGCGATAAAATATAAAATTTTCTTGTTGTCTAAGAGATGGGTCACTTGGGTTGCCCCTTATATGGAGGATAAGAGTGTCATTGCATTAGACAAACTTGATGTCAAGAGGAGGAGCTTTTGAGCACAAGTTAACCCATGTTATATTGCCTCTTATCATATCAATTAGTTTCATCAGAAAGGAGGCCGAGACATTCTTCACACACTTCCTTAAAAATGATCTCATCAGAGCTCCCTCCTATTTTAAGTTTCTTAAAAAGCGCAATGGCTTCTTGTCTAATGTGAGCATCCTCTCCGATTTCCGAAAGCAAGGCAGCAAAATGATCGAATCCTCTTGGATCATAGGAGGAATAGGCTGTCGCAATACGAAGACGCGTTGCAAGAGGAATATTTTTGTCATCTCTTGCCATTAACAAAGCACTTTTAATGTAAGGGTCGTCGCTAAAAAATTTGTCTGACGAAAGGGTAAGCTGAGAGTTTTCTTGTCGGTGCAACAACTGAGGTAATATCTCATCAATGCGTGCGGAGTGACTTTCAATCAACTCCTTAATATCTCGCACACCTTCTCTTTTTGTCTCTTCGTCCTTATGTTTAAACTTCTCTCTCGCTTCCTGAATACGCCTTTCCCAAAGAGTTGAAGAGGTATAAAGTAGTCGGCCTTTCTCTTGGTTATATTTACGTTTTTTAGAAGAGATGTTTCCTTTGTTTTCAATG
>JACPNY010000065.1 GCA_016185255.1 Pseudomonadota bacterium | reverse complement strand
GATTTTCTTTAATGCGGGTTTAGATTTGTTTGTCGTTTCTCTCTTAAATACCAATGGGGAGATTAAGATGGGATCTGGTAGAACTACGAAATTAAATAGTTCTCTCAGAAAGATTTCGAGGAAAACATTTAGAATAAAAACAATACCATACCATAAACCAATCCCTAAGTTTCTACACGTGGCGTACACTTGCGCAGTCCTCAACACTCAATTCTGTCAGAGAACGCATCAAGATTAAGAATAACGTACAGTTTTCTTCTCTGATCTGTTTCTTAAAAATCAAGCAATGAGCTTTTTTCTATTAACAACGTTATTTTTATTAATATTTTCGTCTATTTTTTTTTCAGTAGCATATACATTCTTGTTCAGGTGCAGAGTTGTCGTAGTTACATAAGATATTCCTTCATCCTCACTAACAGTATTATGTTTAATATTTCTGTTTTGCTTGAAAATTTTTAAGGAAGTTTTCAACAAAACCCAAAAAACATTCAGTAATTCTTTCAGCCCCTCCAAAGTCTGCAACTCTTTCAGCAGTTGGGTTCTACCTTTCTGGCGAAATGTTATAATGGTATCTTTTAATTTTCTAATGTTTTCTAATCTCCTGCGTCCATAAACGAGCTCTGCATCACAACAACTTAGATCTAGTTCTATAAAATTGTTCATCACATTTTTTAGAACAAAATCGATGGATTCATCATGATAATTACTCTGCAAAAAGAGCGATACATTTCCTCCAGGGGCTGTTAAATTATCTATTTTCTTTGCAAGATCTTTGTAAGTATTTAAAATTTTTTCTAGAGAATGAGGGACCAATAATATGATTAAGTCAAATCCCGTTTCAGGAAAAACGACCATATTGAGAATGATCTGCTCACACGAAGCCAACGTAAGATCGACTTTGGGATGAGAATTTATAAATTGATTAATATAAAAATCATATTCGCTCTGAGCCGATCTTATAATTAATATGCTCTTTTTTGAAAATTTCTTTAGATTTTTTTCTAAGGATTGTCTAAGCATCTCTCGCTCATAAAGCTGAGGACTTAGCATTTTTTTAATAAGATTAAATCTTTTGAGAAAATTTTTGCAAACAAAGCGCGCTCCTCCATAATTTGTTGCCAATGGCAAGAGAACTTGAGAGCCCCTCAGAGTTCCGACCCAAAAACGATGGTGATGAACAGGCTGAGTTTGAGGAGCTATAAGAGCATATATGGTGTTCATATATTCATCAAATCTACTGACGGATGGTTGCAAGTTTATGGGAAGGTTTTCAGAATGGATAATAATATTTTTTGTTCCATAGAATCTATGTTCTTTATTTGTCCAATTTGATAGTATTTCGGCCACACGTCGAGTTTGAGGAGCACCTAGCTTAATGTAATCATTTTCATGAGTGCTTTTTTGAAGCTCAAGCATATACCCCTCATCACTATCTTGGATAATAGCAATGTTTCTCGAAGGACATAAATCGGACACAAAAGTGTAATCACAAAAGCCAGAAATGTATCTCATTGGTTTTTCAGGTTTAATGCATCCCATGAAAAGGAGAAAGAATCTTCCAATAAGACAAGTTTCATCAACTTGATGAAACAGTTGATTAACTCCATCATGATGCATCCAACTTTTATTAACAATATTGGTGATAACCGTATTGTGAAGATTTTCCAAAGTTATTTGAGCCAATACTCTACCGGAAGCTTCAAGAATTCCATCGTTTTGTAAAATTATTTCTTTAAGAATAGGTAAAGCTGTCGTTTCATTTGCCCGAAGCGTGGAGATAAGCACAGCATTATATCCCTCGACAATATGTTTATACATTGTCTTATAGGTATTTTTTGAAAGAATAAAATCCGCATTCAAAAGGAAAAAATGAATTTTAGTTTGATCTTCTCCTGCATCCTGAAATCCTCTCGCATATGCAGCAGTTAATACTATGCCGTAATGACCCAGTTTCAACAAGTCATCAATAAATATAAATTTAACTGAAAAGATGTTTAAAATATCTAAATCCAGTAATCTATCTATTATAAATTGTTTGGACTCCTTAGTTGTAAGAAAAACAATTTCTAAGTCCATTTTTTCATTCAGGTAAAGCAAATTTCCCTCAGCTAATAGGGAAGGAAGAGAGATCTCGCAAAAATTATCAATATACGTTCGTCCCCACATGGGTATTAAAACACGCGCATAGAACTCCCGAGTTCGTACAAAAGGTTTACAAAGATAATCTTTGTAAAAATAATTTTTTACATCTGTAATAATTTTGTCAGAGTCTTTTTCTATTTTCTTCCACTCCTTCACATTAATATTATTAACGCTTTGTAACCATATGCTGTGTTCTAAATTAGTTTTGTTGTTTTCTGTACACAAAGTGTATAAAAATCGGGCTACATCAAAAGTAGAGTGAGGTGAATAAAAAGCACTATGTTGAGAATGGTAAGGGTGACTAATTTCTATTCCAGCTATTTCAAGGTTGTCCCTAACTATATATCTTTCATCTTTAAAAATACTAGCCTTTTCTATAAAATCATGATCTATAGTGCCATTAAACCTAGCCTTATGTTTTGGGTAAACCATCAGGGGATGAAGATGAGAACATCTGGCAATGATTCCTTGATTGTTTACTTTCCAATATAAATTATCTGGTATTAGTCTAGTTTCATTGGACCCCCAAAAATGTTGTTTGGATATTTTATGTAAATGTTGAATTCCTAGCTTAACAAGATCTATAGGAGAGATATCCAGGACTCCCTTTTTCTTCGCCCTTTGCAGAGGGGGCACAATTTCTTCACTATTAACACGTAAGGTCACTAATTCAACAGAGCGATACCCTTTTTTCAGTAATTGTACGATTTTAGCGAAAGATCCGTTTGCATACGCCGTGTCCGCATTGAGAAAAACAAGTGCTGGGGACAAGGATGCTGTCAGATCGAGGGCTTCTTCGTGTATGTGTTTTAATGCACTATATGTTTGTCCTATCCCATCTGACACTTTAGGTAGTCCATCTACATGTTTAAAAACTATTTCCTTGCACAAAGGAAGCAATTGTTTAAAGGACTCAGACTTCTTTATTTTTGATTCAGACGAAGAATCTGTATATATATAAAAACAGCAGTTAAACTCAGAACACGAAGGAATGTTACCTTTACTCAAGTAACTTGGCAGAACAATCTCTGTAAATATTTTTGTATGGTAATCTCCCCACACCGGAACAACAAAACAAATATGTTCCGTCAAACCATATTTCTCTGTGTGTTTTTTTACTTTATACATAGTTAACGAAAACCTTTCATATTTAAATACTTATTTCATTCTCGCATGAATTGCAAGATCCTCAAAAAGGCATCCCTATAGGAACTCCCGTCTTCAACAGATCTTCTATTGTATCTTTTGCCATTTCTAAATTCATTTTAAATAACAATCGTTATAGTTTTTGTAAAATATTTAATATAAACACATCATTGCTGCTTGAACATTTGAAAATCTCTATATCTAAAATCTTTTTATCTTTAAAGAAGATGTTTTCTTAGCAAGATAAGCTAACCAATGAACGTGCCAGCCATAATAACTTCTCTCTTTCCCACATTAGAAAAATGGAAACTAGTGAAAATATAAAAAATTAAAATTTTTTTACATTACAAAACACCAAGAGTCAAATCTTTAAGGGTTATAACCTAACCAAATCTATTGTGAAAGAAAATTTAGCAAAATTCAGCAATTTTGAGATACAAGTTCAACGTTGTCTCTATCTGACGATGCAACTCAGATAAGTTAGCAATAAAAACTTGTCTTCTCCTGGAGAGAGAAGACAGGAACTTTTGCAAGGTCTAGATCGTCCCATATTAACCCATGCATTTACTTTAAGCAGCTTGGAGCCTTGCGTGCTTAATCACAAGAAATCAATCTTGAAAATTTATTTTTGGTGAAGCGAGAAGAAAACAGAAATAAAAATAAAAAACTAGCTATTTTAGAAATTACACATTACATGTAAGTCAAATCTATTTTTTCATCGCACATACTGGTATATTTACATGACAACCTTTGCTTCTTTTGGCCTTCCCTCTTTTCTCAATGAATCTCTTGATCGCATGAGCATAAGGATTCCCACGCCCATTCAGGGAAAAGCTATCCCGCCGGGATTAGACGGCCTTGATATTTTAGCCTCTGCTCAAACGGGTACGGGAAAAACAATTGCATATTTACTTCCGCTCATTACGAATTTGTTGAAAGATTCGCGGTCATCAGCTCTTATCCTTGCGCCGACCCGAGAGCTTGCAGCACAGATTCAACAAGCAGCCCACGCCCTTTTTGGCAAGAATATGTCTTTGAATACGGCTCTTTTAATTGGTGGAGAGTCCATGGGAAAGCAACTTTCAGCCTTAAGACGGAATCCACGCCTTATTGTTGGAACCCCAGGTCGGATCAATGATCACCTTCAACGGAAAACTCTCAGGCTCCAAGAAACACGCTTTCTTGTGCTTGATGAGACGGATCGCATGCTTGATATGGGGTTTACGGAAGCTCTGAAAAAAATTGTTCATTATCTTCCAAAAGAGAGACAAACCTTCATGTTCTCGGCCACCATGCCGCCGAGCATTAAAGCATTATCGCTGACCTATTTAACGAATCCCCAACATATTTCTGTAGGATCAACCACAGCGCCCTCTTTGCAAGTGAAACAAGAAACCCTTCAAACCTCAGCCAATGATAAATTTCCGAGTCTTATAAAAGAATTAAACGACCGGGAAGGCTCCGTTATTATTTTTGTGAAGACAAAGCATGGGGCTGATCGCTTGGCAGAAAAGCTGAGCCGTCAAAACCATCCTGCAGCCGCCATTCATGGAGATTTAAAGCAACGTAAACGTGATGAGGTGATTCGCGATTTTCGGAACCTAAAGCATCGCATTATGGTCGCAACAGACTTGGCGGCACGAGGTCTCGATATCCCCCACATTAAGCATGTGATTAACTATGATCTTCCCCAATGCCCTGAAGATTATATCCACCGCATTGGTCGGACGGGGCGTGCTGGGATGGAAGGATCGGCCCTTTCCCTTATTGCTCCGGAAGATAATCAAAAGTGGAGACGTATTCATAGCCTTATCACGCTCGGAAAAGATCACCCTGTAGCCGCAAACACAGATAGCCCCAAAAGACGGTCAAAACCCCGACCCTTTCAAAAGTCGGCAGATTCACGAGGGCCTTATCAACAGTCTGAAGGGTCAAAGCAAGGAAAGCCTTATCGGAGTTCTGAAGGATCAAAGCAGGACAGACCCTTCCACGGGTCTGGTGATGCAAAGCCAGGGAAACCCTATCGGGGATCTGAAGGACCAAAGAAAGAACGATCTTTTCGCGAGTTTGGAGACACAAAGCGAGAGAAACCTTTCCGAAGTGCTGAAGGGTCTAAATCAGAGAGACCATTTCATGGTTCTGCTGACGCCAAGCGAGGGAAACCTTTCCGCAGTGCTGAAGGACCCAAGTCAGAGAGGCCGTTTCATGGATCTGGAGGCGCCAAGCGAGGAAAACCTTTCCGAAGCGCTGAAGGCCCCAAGTCAGAGAGGACTTTCCATGGGGCTGGTGACGCCAAGAGAGGACCTTCTTCTCGCGGGTCTGAGTCCTCTCCTCAAAGGAAATCTTTCCAAAAGCCTGCGGACGCAAAACGAGGGGGTAGCGGCTTTGCCCGCCGAAGTCCTTCCAAACAGCAGCACGCTTTTCGGTAATTAACCTGTTTTGGATAAGGGATTAAATCTTATATAAAACAAGTGATTAGCGTCATTGCGAGGAGTGAAACGACGAAGCAACCCAGTGAAAAAACGCATGTCCAAAGGACATGCAGCCTTTTTTTACTCCCATAAACTCAGCACTTTTCTAGCAAATTAAAAAAGATGTATTGCCTACGGAATAAGTTCTTTTGTCTGGGTTGCTTCGTCGTTTCACTCCTCGCAATGACGTAATATATTGTTTATAAAATAAAAAACGAGGGTCTTGTCCAAAACAAGTTAATTATTTCCTCATGAGCACGTGCCCGCATAAACTTCTTCAGCTGGACAAATTTTTCCTGAGGGGAGCTGGCACTTGGTTTCGTTCTCTAAAACCTTACCTCCTTTGATGGCACAGTGAGTGCCGGCAGGTGTTGTATACCCTGTTACACGTACTCCTCCTATAGGGCAGTCCCCTCGAAATAAGGCCCATTCCTCACACTGACGATTGTCTCCAAAAAAGCAAATCCCTCGCGCTCCCCCCTGAGGGCCTTTTTCTATGTGGAGCTTTCCTCCTTTTTCAATACAGTACTGAGACGCAGGATTGGCGAGCCCCATTTTTTTCTGTGGGGCACATCCAGCCATGGCATCCCCCATGCTTAACAAGAGGAGGAGGGTCTTGTAATTTTTTAAAATCATGTTCATACTTAGTGACTCCCTATCATGAGGCTTTTCTTATATGCCATCCTATCCTATTTATCGAGGCATGGCTGCTATGTTTGTGGCCGTTATTTGTTATAGCATAAATGATGCTCTCATTAAATGGCTGTCGGACACTTACCATCCGGTACAGATCATTTTTTGTCGCTCTCTCTTTGTGTTTCTGATCCCCCTTGGAATGGCGTTTCAGAAACAATCTTGGGAAAGCCTAAAATCCAACAAAAAAAAGTATCATGCCTTACGAGCCGTCATCACAGTTCTGTCAATGGTTTTCTATATTTATTCCTTTGGGCATCTGCCCTTAGCGGACGCCTATGCCCTGGCTTATGTGGCTCCTTTCTTTATGGCTCTTTTCTCAAGCCCGCTTTTAGGAGAAAAGGTAACTCTTCACGCTTGGATTGCTATTGCCATTGGATTTTGTGGCGTTCTTATTATGATGCGTCCAGGAAGTACAGTGTGTAGCTTTGGGGGTCTTTCTGCCTTTGTGGCAGGTGTACTTTATGCACTTTCTCTTGTGATGTCACGTAAGCTCAGCCAAACAGAGAGCGACTTTTCAATCACCCTGTGGTTCATGGGGGCTTGTTTTGTGATAAGCGGCCTTTTGATGCCCTTTTATTGGCAAATGCCGTCTCTTAACGAGTGGATTCTTTTTGTCGCTTTAGGCAGTGTGGGAGGTGCGGCCGTTATGGCCATTACCCGCGCTTTTAGTCTTGCTCCTGCTTTTATTGTGGGGCCTTTAGATTATCTTACCTTCGTTTTTGGAACTCTTATCGGCTATATGATTTGGGGAGATGTTCCGGATGCTTTCGTGGTGACAGGTGTTTTTCTTTTAATCTTTGGGGGGCTTTATTTGGTCTATCAGGAAGCCCGTCGTAAGCCTTTTGTTTTGGTTCCGGCTTTGGTCGAATAGGTCTTCACGAAACACTTGCTGCAATAAGGGCACACGACCTTTCCTTCCGTTCCAAGATTAAGAAAGACAACAGGATGTCCTAAAACTCCACCGCCTCCATTACATTTTACAACCATGTTCTTCGTTTCAAGAATCTCACTTGTCATGATTTTTTATCCGTTATTATCTCTTATAATCATACTCCTCTTCGTCAGTCCTCGCATCTTAATTTTAATGACAGTTTCACAAGAGTCTGATACCTAACTATGGATAAGCGCCCGTAGCTCAGCTGGATAGAGCGTTGCCCTCCGGAGGCAAAGGTCAGGGGTTCAAATCCCTTCGGGCGCGCCATCCGCCACGTGCCTCGGTGAAACCAAGATGCTATGGCGTAATTTTATGCTGCAGCTGCGGAGCAGAGAAGGCGGGCTACTTCTGTATTTTATTTCCTCTT
Source organism: Pseudomonadota bacterium (assembly GCA_016185255.1). Taxonomy (GTDB): domain Bacteria; phylum Pseudomonadota; class Alphaproteobacteria; order UBA9655; family UBA9655; genus UBA9655. The sequence continues at coordinate 32,890 of JACPNY010000065.1, read as the reverse complement.
AAATTTCGTATGTCAAGAGCATGATAGGGAAGAGCAATGGTTTGAGCGTCTACTTGATAACAACGATCGCCCGCATAGATGATAACGCCCCAATCAATATTTAAATGGGGATAGGTTTCTCGAAAAGCCTTAATACCGCGGGCATCGCTTTTAGTCACATAGCTGCGGGCCTTGATTTCGATGGGAATCATCCGATTATCCATCTCGAGTAAAAGATCCACCTCAGCCCCTCCTTTTGTTCTCCAATGATAGAAATTGGGGCTGAGAGGGAGAGAGGCCACCACCGCCGTCATTTGTTGAACAACATAGCTTTCGAAAAGGGCGCCTAGGTGAAAAGAACTTCCCACCGCTTCTGCTGAAGAGAGCTTTAGTAAAAGGGACGCAATGCCTGTGTCGGATATGTACCCTTTACCTTTTTTAGAGATCCGCTTCAGCGTATTCCCATGATAAGGTGGGACATCCATCCATTGGAATGAGGCATTAAAAAGAGCCACCCACCGCCGAGCTGTTGTATGGGAAATACCGAGCTCCCTCCCCAATTGTGTTTCGTTGATTTCTTGCGCTGTCATGGCAGATAAAAGTGACATAAAGCGTTTAAAATCACCCAAATCGTGAATGTTTTCTAAAAGACGAACATCTCGTTCGGCATAGGTATTTAGGTAAGATTGCAAGGCCCCTTGCATATGCTGGGGAGGCACGGAAAGCAACCCCGGGAACCCCCCTTGCCACAAAGTCTGCCATAACCTCACATCAGGAATAACGGAGGAACAAACTTGAGGAAGGCGCGAGGGAGCTTCAAGAAGAGCCGGCAACCAATGGTGGTCAGGGTGCTTATGTTGCTCATGCAGTGTCATCGGGCGCAGCGTTAAAATCGACACTCTTCCGGCCATTGTTTCTGATAAGTTCTTGAGAACGGCAAAGTTTTGCGATCCCGTCAGGTAGTATTGTCCAGCCTCCGGCTTTGTATCCACACGTCTTTTAATGGCCGAAAGAAGCTCGGGAACGTACTGAACTTCATCCAGAATAACGGGTCCCTCAATTTGTTGGAGGAAGAGATCCGGATCCGTGCGGGCGCCATAAGGGTCTAGATAGGCATCAAAGGTAAAGGACGGAAGCTGAGGGAAGACGTTTTTTAACAGGGTCGATTTTCCCACTTGTCGTGCTCCAAGAACTAGGACAACCTTTGAGAACGTACCGTACTCACGAAGTTTATCTTCGACATGGCGTTTTAGATACATATTTTACCTTCCAATTTGAATTTATAATATTCAAATTGGAAGCTTTTTTCAACTTAAAAAAGAAGTTTTATCAAGTCTATGGAAAAACACGCTTAACTGTTTCAGCAATTTTCTCCAAGGCAGTATTTTTCAAGGGTTTGCCATGGGCTGTAAGGAGATGACTAAACGTCATCGTCTTGAGAAGTTTGTAAAAATCAGTGACATTTGTATGGGTTGCCTCGAGCCAGATAGGCGTAATGTTTGCTGGCTTCACAAGACCTTGAGAGTGGAATGATCGAGCAGTTTCGGGGCTGTAAAAATCATCTGTGGATGTTATATTTTGGATACTGTCACAAGAAATGAGGATTCCTCCTTCTCTTCCGATATGTAAAATGCCTTCTGGGAGTTTTGATGTTTCAAAAACGAAGAGAGAACAACCTGGGAAAGGCATGGCACCGTCGGGTATTAAATCGCGATCGGATTTCAAACCAGTCTCATAGGTCATGCCCTTTAAGGTCCAAAGCAGAGAGGTTGGATATTGATTCCGGTAGAAGGCATCGTCTCGACCATGGAACGCTCCAATTCTGACAATGTGGGTGACTCTTCCCAAGAGATCCAGTTTTCTAAGACCTTCATTGTCTAATCTAACTGTATTGATCAAGGTTAGCTGAGAGCCATTGCGTATGATCACCATATTGCGGCTTGTTTGAATTTCATCGCCCTCATGATGAATTTTATTTGTTCCTGTTACAAAAAAGACATCTTTGAAAATTTCATGTATTTCTCCATGAGGCCAGACGGGAGTAAATTGAAGAGATTGCGAGGTTGACATGGATTTTCTCCTATCGTTGATACACGGACCACTGATCACCTCTCTACGTCCGCCAAAAGCTTGGTGTGAAGAGAATCAATAAGGTTAAAAGCTCAAGACGTCCCACGAGCATCCCAAACATTACAATCCATTTAGCAGCTTCAGACAGATCTCCATAGTTGCCAGAAGGGCCAATATGATCCCCAAGTCCTGGTCCTACGTTTCCTAAAATTGTCGCACTTCCAGAGAGACTTGAAATCACATCAAGACCACAAAAGGAAAGGCTTAAGGCCAAGGCACCATAGCAAAAAATATAGAGAGCAAAAAAAGCAAGGACGGACATAAACTCAGATTCTTTCAGACGCTGATTGTTATAAAGAGGCACAAAGACGCCATGGGGACGCCGCAGCTGAAGGATTTGGGCTTTTGCAGCCTTAAAGAGAATTTGAAAGCGGAAGATTTTTATTCCGCCTGCTGTTGATCCCGTGCATCCCCCCACAAACATGAGAAGAAAAAGAAAAATGAGAGAGAAGCCTCCCCATGTATTAAAATCAGCTGTTGTAAAGCCTGTTGTGGAGAGGATAGATACAACCGTAAAAGTGCCGTATCGCAAGGCGCTTATGCCATCATACTGATGAGTTCCCCAGAGCCACAGGGTGATCGCGCCAGAGGCAAGGGCCATTAAAAAAAGATAAACTCTCACCTGGGAATCCCGCCAGAGAGATTTTGAATCTCCTTGCAAAAAACGTGTAAAGAGGAGCAAGGTGATGCTGCCCGCTAGCATAAAAACAATGGCGATCATTTCAATCCAATAGCTGTCAAAAGCCCCTAAGGAAAGATCAGAAGTGGCAAAGCCTGCTGTTGAGACCGTTGACATCATCAAACAGATCGCCTCAAAAGGCGTCATGCCTGCAAGCCAATAGGCTACACCACAAGAGGCTGAGATTAAGAGGTACGTTGATAAAATGGCAGAAGAAATTTGCGACACCCGGGGAAGATATTTTTCAGATCGATCGGAAAACTCGCTTCTGAAGAGCTGCATTCCTCCGATTTGAAGAGCTGGCAAGATGGTCATGGCCATCACTACAATTCCAATGCCTCCGAGCCATTGCAATAGGGCACGCCATAATAAAATACCTGGCGGCGCATAATCTAAGTCTCTAAAAACCGTAGCTCCTGTGGTTGTTAAGCCAGATATGGCTTCAAAAAAGGCATCCGTAAAAGTTGGAGCCGCACTTGAAAGAATAAACGGTAAGGACGCAAATACTGAAATTGCGATCCAACTTGAGGCTGTTAATATAAAGGTTTCTCGGACTTCAAAAACGGGTTCTCCTTCAGGTTTGAAAGACAGGATGAATAAGATCCCTACGAATCCGGTGATGGCGGCGGCTTCCGCAAAATAAACCCAATCCGGATCTCCAAAAAGAAGATCCATGCCCGCAGGAATAGCCATAGCTCCTGCTAAAATACTTAAAAAAATGCCTAAGATAAACGCAACAAAGCGATACTGAATCATGAGTGCCCGTAGACTCTATGCTGTTTTTTAAGGGAGTATAGCACAAGCTTATGAAGGGGTGATCAAATTTTCGAGAAAGAAGATGACGTCAGACAATGGGTCCATCCAGACACAAAAAGGTGATCATTTCATTATGTATTTTATAGCAACTTTTTTATAAAAACAAATTTACTGATTGGCCATTTCACCTCTGTAAATCCAGAAAATTAGACTTACTTTATAGGCGGAGACTCAAAAGCTGATATCCCCGTTTGAGAGCGCCCTAGAATAAGTGTATGAATGTCATAGGTGCCTTCATAGGTATTCACGGTCTCAAGGTTCATCATGTGGCGGATGACGTGATATTCATCTAAAATCCCATTGGCTCCTAGCATATCTCGGGCAAGTCGGGCAATTTCAAGAGCCTTACGCGCATTGTTTCGTTTGACAAGAGAGATAAGCTCAGCAGGGCACCGTCCTTCATCCATGAGGCGTCCTGCTCGTAACGCTCCCTGTAACCCAAGGGCAATATCCGTTTGCATGGTGGCAAGCTTGGCTTGAAAGAGTTGAGTAGCGGCGAGAGGCCTTCCAAACTGCGTGCGCTCAAGTCCGTAAGATCGGGCTTGGTGCCAACAAAATTCAGCCGCTCCTAAAACACCCCAGCTAATTCCATAACGTCCATAATTAAGGCACTGAAACACGTCCTGAAGTCCACTTGCTTTGGGGAGAAGGTTTTCGTGCGGGACAAAAACATTCGTCAATATGATGCGCCCTGTTGAGACGGTCCTGAGGCTAAATTTTCCTTCAATGCGTGGGGTTTCAATCCCTGTCATTCCTCTTTCTAGGAGGAATCCCTTCACTATCCCGTCTTCTTTTGCCCAGACAACAAAAAGGTCCGCGTGCGAGCTGGGTGTAATCCAGGCCTTTTCTCCATTAAGAATCCAGCCGCCTTTCGTAGCTTTTGCGTTTGTTTCCATGGACCCTGGATCTGAGCCATGGGTAGGTTCGGTCAACCCAAAGCACCCAAGAAGGTCTCCTTTTGCTAGAGCCGGAAGATAGAATGTCTTTTGAGCCTCGCTGCCATACAAGGAGATAGCATTCATCACAAGAGAAGATTGGACGCTGAGAAGAGACCGATAACCTGAGTCCACCCGCTCAATTTCTCGTGCAACGAGGCCCAACGCCACAAAAGAGGCCTTACCTTCAAGGGTCATTCCTAAAAAGCCAAGATCTCCCAACTCCTTAAAAATTTCTCGATCAAAGGTCTCCTGGCGATTGGCTATAAGAACGCGTGGCATAAGTTTTTCTTGAGCATATTGATACGCCTTATCGCGGATAAGTTTTTCTTCCGGACTCAGCTGATCCTCGAGCATGAAGGGATCGTCCCAAGAGAAGGGTATTTTTATCATTTCTGCTCTCCTTCACCTCTACCATTTTAATCATAACGTAAAAAATGGAAACTTATTATCTAAAGAGGAAATCTCAGCGTTTAAAAATCGATCTTCATTTTTAATTTTAATTATTTATTATTTATTTTTTGTTAAAATATAAATAAAAAAACACATCAAACAAATGGAGAAACATATGAATAAAATTTTACTAACGCGAATAGTTCTTGTCATTGCAATGACTTTTGTAAGTATGCAATCTGCAAGTGCCATGGTTGTTCCGCAAACCACAACGGTTGATCAACAAAGTCAGGTGACAAAAACTTGGTGGAGGGGACGCTTTGGCTATGTGCATCCAGGGCCAGGTCCTATATTTATGGAAAATCATCCAGGTTGGGATCTAAATCACCCATTTTATTCTACAAATCCTCAGCACTGGGTACATTAAGTCTCAGGTCTGTGGGGCTTTTTCTATCGGTTACTCTCCTCTACCTCAAAGCGTATGCCTTGGGCTAGAGGGAGAGTATCCGAGTAGTTAACTGTATTTGTGGCGCGTCGCATGTAGTTTTTCCAAGCGTCACTTCCCGCTTCGCGACCGCCTCCCGTCTCTTTTTCTCCCCCAAAAGCGCCCCCAATTTCAGCCCCACTGGGGCCAATATTTACATTCGCAATGCCGCAGTCACTGCCGCAGTTTGAGAGAAAAATTTCTGCTTCTCGTACATCATTGGTAAAAACACAGGACGATAATCCCTGGGAGACATCATTGTGGAGCTGAATGGCCTCTTCAAACCTTTGGTAGGGAATCACATACAGAAGAGGAGCAAAGGTTTCCTGATGGACAATGTCCGTTTGTACGGATATTTCCACAAGGGCAGGGCGAACATAATAGGCTTGGGGATAGACTTCTTGAAGAAGTCGCTCTCCTCCAAAAACTTTTCCTCCTTCTTCTTGTGCATGATGAAGAGCCTCTTGCATATCGTCAAAACTTTCTCGCTCCAAGAGAGGGCCCATATGAGTTTTTGGATCAAGGGGGTTCCCTGAGATGACGTGAGTGTAAACTTTCTTTAGACGCTCAACAATTTGATCATAAAGAGACGCGTGAACAATAAGACGTCTTAAGGTTGTACATCGCTGCCCTGTTGTGCCAAGAGCTGAAAAGACAATGGCGCGGATGGCAAGGTCTAGGTTCGCTGAGGGTGTCAAAATCATGCCATTATTCCCACTTAATTCTAAAAGGGACCGTCCAAGACGTGCCGCAACGCTGGTAGCCACGGCTTTCCCCATCGTCGTACTTCCTGTGGCAGAAATGAGAGGAAGGTATGGGCTGTCTACGAGAATTTTCCCGAGATCACGTCCCCCCATAACAAGCTGTAAAAGAGAAGGAGGAGCATAGGAGACGCGGGCTGCAGCTCGCTCAAAAAGGGAGGCGGCAGCAAGGGCCGTAAGGGGAGTCTTTTCTGAAGGCTTCCACAAAACTGGATTTCCACAGACAAGAGCCAGCGCAAAATTCCAACACCACACAGCTACAGGAAAGTTAAAAGGAGAAATGACACCAACAGGACCCAAGGGATGCCAGGTTTCCATCATACGGTGAGAAGGGCGCTCTGAAGCGATCGTAAGTCCATAGAGTTGACGAGAAAGTCCTACCGCAAAATCACACATATCAATCATTTCTTGAACTTCGCCACGACTTTCTTCCAAAATTTTTCCATTTTCAAGGGTAATTAGGGTAGCAAGAGCTTCCTTATGAGCGCGCAGTTCTTCTCCGTAGAGGCGTATTAATTCCCCTCGCTTAGGGGCTGGCACAAGGCACCAGTCTTTAAAACTTTGGGTAGCCTTATGAATCATAAAGGGAATATCAGTAGGAGAATGGTCACGAACGCGTCCCAGCTCACTTCCATCAATGGGAGAACGAACGATACGTGTCCCTTGACTCAAATCCTTAGAATTAAGACCGAGAGCTTTGAAAATATCTTCTTTTTTCATTAGTATTCTCCCTATTTTTTCGTACTATAAGGGAAAAGGGTAAAAAAGAAGTTTAGGTTATATATTTATTTTGGAAAACGATCGCAACCCTAGTGCACGAGAGCTGTCTCATAGGGGCTGTCGAGGGAAAAGGCAGGAATAGAGACATCGAAGGATTCTCCTGCTTGCGTTTTCATATGATAGGTTCCCTCCATTACGCCGGACGGAGTGTGAAGCGGTGTCCCGCTTGTATAATGATAGGTTGCCCCAGGCATGATCCAAGGCTTTTCCCCAACAACACCTTGGCCTTTGACTTCTTGTGTGCGGCCTTTGCCGTCTGTGACGCGCCACGTACGGCTTAAGAGCTGCACCGTCTCAATCCCCCGGTTTTCAATCCACACCTGAAAGGCCCACACATAATGGTTTTCCAAAGGCAAGGACTGATCTTCTAGGAAAAGCGGCTCAACCCTGACGTAAATTTTAGGTGCTGTTTTCATTGGATATTTCTTCCTTAACGAAGTTTAATATAAAGATCGTGTCAGGAGATAGCAATACAAAGCAAACCCCCATCACAAGATGGGGGTGAGAGAAGGGGGTGTTATTTAGCTAGCGCTGTCGGTTTTTAAAAGATAAGCCCTTTGGAAAGGGGTTAACTCTTCGTCATCCTCACTATTGTCACTGCTTGCAGCAACATATGTACGCTGCGCTGCCGCTTGTTCTTGTTCTCTTGCGAACGAGAAAAGGCAAGTGTCCTTATGACAAACTTGTCCATTGGGCCTTCCTGATCGTTCTTTCCTGCTTCTACTCCTGATCCTAAAGTTAGACCCAATGCAAAAACACTCATTAACAAAACACTACTTTTTACCATCATAAACTCCTTTTGTTATCAATAGACAGCACCATAATTTCAATTAACAAGTTAATCAAGAAATATCGTTTAAACATTAGTTAAATTTTTAAGTAATATGATTTTTGTTATTCAATGGTGTGGCCTGGAAGAGAAGAAAAAGGAGTAAAAAATTTATGGAAGAAACTATGCGTGCCTTTTGTATGAGTCATCTTCCAAAAAGGAGATGACTCATACAGAGCGTAAGAGGGATTCTATTTTTTCGTATCGACTTTTATGAAATAGTCATGATAACGTTGAGCGTTTTTTTACCATCATAAACTCCTTTTATTACAAGAGGCCGAACTATATCTTTTGTTTTAAAAATAATCAACAACTATCGTTTAAATATTAATTAAAATTTTATATAATATTTTTGTTGTTGTTCAAGGAAATAGCTTTGAAAGGGAATAAAAGAGGAACTAAGGAGAGAAAAAAATTTTCCTCTTAAGAATCTACTGCAGAAGTAGACAAATCTGTTAAAGAAGTCATCGATCGTCTTGACGTTAGTGGATTCAGAAAATCCCCATTCAATGATTCCATTGTCAACGTTGGCGATGAAAAAGATATATCTCCGAAAGGGAAAATAGACTATGATCCTACAGGATATTAATGGGATCGGAAAATGTTTCACATGAAACAATTTGGTTTAATGGTGGGCGGGGCTTTATGCTTGGCAGGGTGTGCTTTAGGGCCAGACTTTGAATCGCCCGCCCCTCCCACAACATCTTCCTATACGGAAAAGCAACTTCCCTGCAAAACAGTAAAAACAAAAGGGGCTGGAGGGCAAGCCCAATGCTTTATTTCAGGAAAAGATATTCCTGCTGACTGGTGGCGCTTATTTCATTCTTGTGCTTTAAACAAGCTCATAGAAAGAGCTCTGAAAAATAGCCCTAATTTGCAGGCTGCCCAGGCTGCGTGGCGTCAAGCCGATGAAAATTTGCGTGTGTCGACCGCGTCTCTGTTTCCTTTTGTGTCTGTGCAACCTTCCTATCAACGGCAAGCCTTTAGTGGAACCCAGTTTGGACCTCAGAATGCTATTGATGTGAGCACATTCAACCTTTACAATGCGTCGGTGAATGTTTCGTATACCTTGGATGTTTTCGGGGCTATTCGTCGTCAAATTGAGGCTTCACATGCTCAAGCTGACTATCAGAAATTTATAACAGAAGCCACATTTTTGACGTTAACGTCCAATATTGTGACATCGGCTATTACAGAAGCCTCTCTGCGCGCCCAGCTCCAGGCAACACAAGAGTTAATTGTTTTACAAGAACAAACATTGCAAATTACTGAAAAAAAATTTCGGTTGGGCGCTATCTCTCGTTTAGATGTCTTGGCGCAACAGGCTCAACTTTCTAAAACGCGCGCCTCGCTGTCGCCGTTGCAAAAATCTCTTGCCGAGACACGTCATGCGCTGTCTGTGTTGATTGGAGAAGCGCCCAGTGAAAGTTGTCTCCCTGTGTTTAACCTGGAGGATTTAACCTTACCGCGAGATCTTCCCGTAAGCTTGCCCTCAGCGCTTGTTCGACAACGTCCGGATGTGCGAGCAGCGGAAGAGACGCTTCATGCGGCAAGTGCTCAAATTGGTGTTGCGACAGCTAATCTTTTTCCTCAAATTACGCTTTCGGGAGCGTATGGGTGGTCTGCAAACGTCCTCCCTGGATTCTTTAATAGAGATAATGCGATTTGGAATATTTTGGGAAACCTTGTTCAACCCATTATTCAAGGAGGAGCCCTTAGAGCAAAACGTAGAGCGGCCATTGCCGCCTTTGAACAAGCTTTTGCCCAGTATCGACAAACGGTTCTGCAAGCTTTTCAAAATGTGGCGGATACTTTACGCGCCCTTGAAATTGATGCGGAAGATCTGCTGCATGAAACGGAAGCTGAAGATGCCGCGTGGAAAACGTTTAAATTGACACAAACCCAATATCAAGTAGGGGCTGTGGGGTATCTCAATATGCTGGATGCTGAGCGGGAATATCTAAATGCGCGCATTAATCGCATTCAAGCTCAAGCGAGTCGTTATGCGGATACGGCGGCCCTTTTTCAGGCCTTAGGAGGAGGATGGTGGAATCGCCCCTCACCTTGTGAAAAGGAGATAAAGTAGAATAAATGTCTAGGCGATTTGTGATTGTTTTTATTTTTATGGGGCTCTTTGTAGGAGGAGTTTTTGGATATCGTGTCCTTGCTTCCAAGGAAAAAAAGGACACGACCTCATCGGTGGACGCAACCTCATCAGAAGATACATCTCAGCCTGCATCTTCTCAGACGGGGACAATTACTGGAATTTTGCGCGCCATCAATGGCGTTGATTTAACGACAGAAAGTGCGGGTCTTATCAAGACAATAGAGTTCGTTTCTGGAAGTTATGTTAAGAAGAATGACGTGATTGTTACACTGAATGCGGATCCTGAAATTGCGAAGCTAAAGTCTCTCCAAGCCATTGCTGAGTTAGCTCAGATTACCTATGCTCGTGACAAGGATCAATTTTCTATCCAGGGGGTGAGTCGCGCCGATCTTGATGCAGATCTCTCCGATCTTACAAGCAAGAAAGCAGATGTGGTGGAACAAGAAGCCATTCTTGCGAAGAAAATTATTCGAGCGCCTTTTGAGGGGCGATTGGGGATTTCTGCTGTTAACCTGGGTCAATATTTAGATGAGGGGGATAAAATCGTTACTCTTCAATCGCTTGATCCTATGTATATGGACTTTTATCTTCCTCAACAGGTCTTTCCCCACATAGCAGCCAATCAAGTCGTTTATTTTACCACGAATGCTTATCCAAATTTAGTTTTTGAAGGAAAAATTACGGCTATTAATTCAAAATTCAACCCCGCCACCCAAAACGTGCAAGTTGAAGCGATTCTTTCCAATCCAGGCTGTAAATTATTGCCGGGCATGTCTGGCACTGTTAAAATAAAAGAGATTTCAAAATAAATTTCTCTTCATTTCTTCATTTACTGGCTTTAAAATCATGACTCTTGTGTAAGCGAAAAGCGTGCTCAGAACAAGTAATCCGAAACGACTTTCTTTGCATCCTTGTAAAAGAACCAGACTTAATGAATAAGTCTAAAAAATTCTAGTCCCCCGGGCTTAGTCGGGGGTCTAGGATTTTTTTCATGAGTGGTCCCTTTTCTTATCTTCGCGACTTTCTCGTCATAGAAAATTCTGATCTCCAATGACGTTCAGAAAAATCACAGATAAAAAATTTCTCTTGAATTTCGGAAAATGAATTTTTATGATAAAGCGATTATGATAAAAAAATGAGTGTTTATTTCGTTTCCGTAGTGTGGTGGTGGTAAAAATAAAAGACTGAACCGCTATCACTTACCTTTGGAGGAGGAAGAATGCTTATTCATAAAAAAACAAGACCAATTCTATCGAGTTTATCCCTTCCGTCTCCTATAAAAAAATATTTTTCTCCTGATAAGTGGGACATAGATTTAAGTAGTAATACGAATCCTCATCTGGGACATTTTGCTGAGTATCCGGACGTACAACATACCCAGTTAAAAGAAATTTACCTCGATCGTATTTTGTCCATAAATCCTCCCGCCTCTTTTAAAAAAGACAATTCTTCAGGCCTGTCTCCTGACAATCTCCTCTTTACGGTGGGATCAATGGAGGGTCTTGATTTATTATTGAGGACCTTTGCTGAGCCTAATACAGATGTTATTTGTATAGGTCATCCCACTTTTCCTGCTTATGAACATTGGGCTCTTATTCACACCTTAAAAGTTAAAAAAATTCCCCTCTTAGGAGAGGATCTTAATACCCTTTCTATTGAAGACATTGTTAAAATAAACCCAAAAATGGTATTTTTGTGTAATCCAAATAATCCAACGGGAACGAAGCTTGATCCTAAACTTATCGAAACATTATGTGAATCTCTGGACGGGTTCGTTGTTGTTGATGAAGCGTACATAGAGTTCTCCGACATTTCTTCCTCAATTTTTAACTTAAACAAATATAGTAATCTTATCGTTCTTCGCACTTTTTCAAAAGCCTGGGGGCTTGCAGGGGTTCGCTGTGGTGTGATTATTTCTGACAAATCTGTTATTCATGCCTTGCGGCACGTTCAGCTTCCCTTTGGTTTTTCTAGTTTTTCTCAAGCAAAAGTGCGGGAGCGGTTGTTTGATACAGAGGAAACCTTTCTTTCATGGAAAAGAATTGAAAAAAATAGAGATGAGTTAATAGCGACTCTCTTGACTCTGAAAGAGGTCATAAAAATTTTTAAAAGCCATACTAATTTTATTATGCTGGTTCTTAAAGATTTCCGAAAAGTTATGGGACTTTTAAAAAAGCATAAAATTCTTGTATTAGATTGTTCCTCAAGTATTCCCAACTCAATAAGAGTTTCCTTAGGAAATGAGAAGCAGAATATGAAATTTTTGGAGGTTATGCGAGAAGCTTCCGGTTCGTTAAAGGAGGATCCTCGACCCATGTTGATTTAACACGAGTTTTGTACTTTTTAGTCCCTTTACACTGATTTAAGAACGAGAAAAAGCAAATACAGTCTGAGCAGAGCTCCACACTCGCTCAAACACACGACAAAGAGCTCCATTGGCCATGACATTGCAGCTGGTAATTAAGGGATCAAGGATGACATTAAGGGTTAAAATAATGGCGATCATTTCCGCATTAAAGGAAAGATAGGTTTCGTAAACAGGAAGCATAACAAAAATGGCTCCCCCTAAAACAGCAGCCGTTGCAAAACGTGCGAGTACGAAAATGATGCTAAAATTAAGCCACGTCATCACATCTGGGTTGTGACCATAAAAGTGTCTGTAAATCAGAAAGCATAAAAAGGTTTGTGTGATACAATCTCCAATTTGCTGAATATTTGTTGTAGCTGGGATAATTGCCTTTGCAAGACCAGGGTTTTGAAGATTTTTAGCTGCTCCCTCAATCGTCCAAGGCATTGTTGATAAACTACAGCCAGACAATAACGCCACGCCTCCGGCAGGCAATAAGTTTTTGATGCTCAAGAAAAGAGAACGAAAAGAAGCCCCCGCTCCTAAAGCAAATAAGAAGATGAGATATAGGAACAAAAATGCGGTGAGCCACAAGACGAGTACGGCATAATGAGCCACAACATGATCAAGCAATTTTGTTTGATACATGTGAGCTGCAAACCCTAAAACAAATAAAGGAATAAGACGCGCAAAAACTTTGGTGAGAATCCATTCCATCACCTCTTTTCCCTGCTTTATACCGCGCTTAAGAAACGTTTCTTTGCTAAAAGCCGTCACGCACCCCAAGAGAAGGCCCACAATCGATCCTTTTGATGCTGACCACCAGGCGGGGCTCGTTAATTGTAAACGCCACAATGAGTTAAAATTGCTTTCTAAGGCTAAAGTATCACAGGAGGGCACGAGTTCTGCGGCAAAATTTGCCGTGGCAAAAGCATACCAAACACTGCTTAAATTTGAGAAGGCTTCAAACAAAACAAGAAGAAAGATAAAAAGAGGAGCGCGCTTCTCGAATGACATTACCGCGTTTGCAATAAAAAATCCCACTGTAAGAGGCATCATCCAAATAAGAATGTCTTTGATGAGCAAACTTGCTGTGTACAATAGCTGATGCACTACAAGAGGCAAATAATTGGCAATCAGAACATAGATCGCCAAGATAAGAAGAGTTTGAACACTTCTTTGTTTGAGGCTACGTACCCCTTTAAAAAAAACATCATTCATGTAAAAAGTATCTCTCCTTAAGCGTATGATACTGCTTATAAGTCCGCTTTGTCAAAGGAGAGAATTGTAAATTTTGCCCAGGACCTGAAATAATGAATACCCCTTTACTCCGCTCTTTTGGAAGACGCAAAGCCCGCAAACTCAGGGCCCAATCCCAAAAGGCCTATGATGACATTCTCCCTCTCGTGAGAATTGATCTGGAAAAAAAGATTTTTGAGAACGATCCCTCAGAGGTGTGGCTTGAGATTGGTTTTGGGGGTGGAGAGCATCTTCTTGCCCAGCTTGCCAAGAATCCCTCCATTTCTATGGTTGGGTGTGAGCCTTTTAAGAATGGCGTGGCCAAGCTTTTAGCGCATCTGGCCCCCCCCGACTACACCCGAGTGCGTGTGTGGCCTGACGATGTGCGTTTTCTTTTAGAGGGCATTCCCCCTGCTTATTTTACACGTATCTTTATTTTATTTCCCGATCCTTGGCCTAAGAAAAGACACAGTCACCGGCGTCTTATCGCTCCTGAATTTATGGAGAAGGTCCTATCCACTCTTAAGGAAGGGGGGCTTTTATATGTGGCGAGTGATGATGTTTCTTATGTGGAGCAGATTCAGGAGGTGCTCTACCGCCATCCCAGTCTTGTGTGTGAAGAAGGCCCCCCATCTTCAGATCCTCTTACGTGGAGCGCAGCACCCGAAGGGTGGTTTTCGACACGCTATGAAGAAAAAGCCCTCACTCACCATAAGCCATGCGCCTATATGGTGTTTCGCACAAAGGGCTAGCTCACCAATCGCTGTTGATCTGAGGCACTTGCAATGGTCCGCGCAACAAGGTGCATCTCGTCCCTTAATTTTCTTAAGAACTCATCGCGCCCTTCTCGTTGATGTTGAAGGGTATGACTGAGGGCAAGTTCAATGTTGTGAAGAGACTTACGGCTTTCCTCATCAAGGCCCGGACTTTCTAGAAATTTTGTCATAAGCGTTTGTTGCGTTTTATTATGATCAAGCAGGAAAGAAAGGGAAACGACGAGTTTCTCTAATAAAACAGCCGTTTGACGTTCATTCTTTTCTGATGTTTCCATAAGCTGCATCAGTTGATCGATTCCTTCAACATTACGTGTTAAAAGGGCCTGAAGATAAATTAAGGGAGCCGCGGTAGGGGTTGCTTCCGCAGAATGAGATGATGTGGTAAGATAGAAATCTGCCTCATTTAAAAACCGAGCATAGGCATGTCCAACTTGAAGCTCTAAAAAGCCAATTAGAAGAGATCCCCCCAACCCAAAAAGAGACGAACTAAATGCTGTTCCCATTCCCGCTAATGGACTTTGTAGATTTTGCTTTAAAAGCGTAAAAAAATCGCCTGAATTTCCTGCATCTGAGGGCATATTTTGAATGAGAGAGGCAATTGAGGTAATAGTTTGAGACAAGCCCCAAAAGGTTCCTAAGAGGCCTAAAAACACCAAAAGACCGATTAAATAGCGGGGAAAAACGCGTTCATTATCCAACCGATCCGCAAGGGACTCCGCCAGTCTTTTTGCCAAAGAGGGGTCTTGAAATGATTTCTTTTGAGCAACAAAAGACAAAATGGGTTCTAAAAATGAGGTGCGATCTTGAGATGAAAAAGTCCACTGCCCTTTTTTTAAATCAAGAAGGGCTTCAGAATCTTTCTTGAGGCGAAATAGTTGATAAAAAGCATACACCCCTCCCCCCAACGTAAGGGCGATAATAAGGGTGTTGAGCTTGGGGTTGCTTAAAAAAATGGCCCATAAACTTGATGCAAAAAAAACGCCAATTCCACTGAGTAGAATCAGGCTAAAGCTCATGCGGAATAAGTAAGATTTAAGGTTCATTGCGTGATCCTTTCAAGTAATAGAGAAAGAATGATATCTTATTCATATTAATCATGCTACTAGGCATTTACTCTTTTTGAAAATAGCACTGAAAGTAACAAGACGTCTCGTAAAAAGACGATGAGATGCTACAACAGAGATCGAAAATCCGACGAAGCCCTACATGCACACTCAGAGAGGTTTACCACGCGGGAAGAATAGCACTTTTAAATTTTTCCTTAATAAAATCCTTTATCTGAGCGCTTTGATAAAGTTTAATCACCTGTTCTACCTCAGGGCGGTTCTCATCGTCACGAATAGCAAAAACGTTTGCATAAGGAGAATTTTTGTCTTCAATAGCTAAAGCTGTGTGAGGATCAAGACCCGCTAATAAAACCCAGTCTGTATTGATAACGGCCGCATCAACATCATCTAATGTTCTGGGCAACTGAGGGGCATCAATCTCAATAATCGTCAATTGTTTTGCATTTTCTGCAATATCTAAGACAGAGGGGTTGTCTACGGGCTTCAATTTGATCAGCCCTTCCTTCTCTAAAAGCTTAAGTGCGCGGCCTCCATTCGTTGGATCAGAAGGAATCGCAATCTTTGATTTTTCTTTTAAATCTGCGATGGTTTTATAGGTTTTGCTATAAATTCCCAATGGCATTAAGACCGTTTTTCCTGCTGATTTAATTTTATATCCCCGACTTTTGACTTGTTCATCCAAGAAGGGTTGATGTTGATAGGAATTCATATCTATCTCATTATTATTCAGCGCTTCATTTGGCAAAATAAAATCATTGAATTCAACAACTTGTATATCAATTCCCTCCCCTTTAGCCAGTTCTTTTACTTTTTCCATAATCATAGCGTGAGGCCCTGCTGTAACACCTATTTTTAGAGAAAGTGCATTTAAATGCGTTAAAGATAGAATGAAAATTGCAAAAGCTGTGAATACCTTCATGATTATAAGCCTCATCTTATTTTTTTAACTTTGTTGACAGGAAGTCCCCACTCATTTGGATGCATTGGACAAAAGAGATAAGAATTATAACGATGAAAATAAGCAAGGTAAAGTCGTAGCGCTGATAGCCATAGCGAATGGCAAGGTCTCCTAGTCCTCCTCCTCCGACAGTTCCTGCTATCGCCGAAAAACCAATAATATTGATTGAAACCGTTGTCAGACCAGAGATAATAAGAGGCAATCCCTCAAGAAATTGAATTTTCATGATAATCTGAAGATTTGAGGCTCCCAAAGCTTTGCCAACTTCTATTAATCCTTTTGGGACAGTGTTTAAAGCATCTTCTATAACGCGTGTAATGAGGAGACTAGATGCAAAAGCGAGAGGAAGAGTTGCTGCTGGCGTTCCAATGGCTGTTCCAACACAAAAACGGGTAAAGGGGATCATTAAAATAATCAGGATAATAAAAGGAATAGACCGAAAAGCATTAAGAAACATTCCTAACAAACTGAAAATGAATGGTTTTGGCCACAACCCTAACGGTTGCGTTAGGACAAGGAGGGATGCCATAACCATACCAATGAGTGTTCCCACAATCATTGATATTCCTACCATCACAAGAGTTTCAAGAAAGGATTGAATCAAGAGTTGGGCCATAGGCTTCCTCCTTGTTGAGGGAGATATCCAATAATTTCTGCTGAGACGTCTTTGTGGTCAAGGTCCCTCATGATGGCGTTCATTTTTGAAACGTCGTAAGGAATTGCAATAATAAGACATCCAAAGGCTGTCTCACGGATGTGATCTAAATTGCCAAATAAAATATTAATGGGGCTATCATATTTTTTAACGAGGGAAGAAATAATAGGCTCCCCCGCTGCTTGACTTGAAAAGAAAAGGCGTAAAACCGCGGTAGATTTTGCCGTGGGATTTTGCAGGAGTGAGTCTTGTAAAGAATGAGGTAAGTCCTTGTTCACCAAGTTACGAATCAATGATTTGGTGACCATATTTTGAGGATGCAGAAGAATAGATGTAATATCGTTTTTTTCAACGATTCGTCCTTCATCTAAAACGCAAACTTCATCACAGATTTCACGAACAACAGCCATATCATGAGTGATCATAATAATTGTGATTCTAAGTTGTTTGTTCAAGTTACCTAATAACTCAAGAATTTCAAGGGACGTTTCAAAATCCAAAGCAGATGTGAATTCATCGCACAAAAGAAGAGATGCATCCCCAATAAGGGCCCGGGCAATGGCAACGCGTTGACATTGACCCCCACTCAGTTGGTTGGGATAGGTATGTTCTTTTCCCCTCAAACCCACGAGACTTAGGAGTTCCATGGCTTTTGAACGACTCACATGAGAACTTCTCTTAAGCAACTTCAAAGGAAACATAACATTCTCAAGAGCCGTTAAGCGGCTTAAAAGATTAAAATTTTGAAAAACGTTGCCAATTTTTTGTTGAATACGTCTTCTTTGGCTATCGGAAACTCCTGTGAAAGATTGATTATCGATCGTGATGGTTCCTGCACTAGGTTGTTCCAGTCCATTGAGACAACGCAAAAGTGTGCTTTTCCCCGCACCACTTTTACCGATAATGCCCAAGATTTGACCTTGTGGGATGTCAAGGTTAATGTCTTTTAAAACGACAACATTATATGCTTTTTTTAAATTTTTTATAATTACAGACAAGAACTTATTTCCAAGTAAGATTTCATTACTTACAAGTCCTCCTCAAGCATTTTCTTTAATAAGAAATCAACAAAAACTTCTACCCGTTTAAGGCTGGCAAGGTGTGCAGGGTAAGTCACGTACCTAAAAACATTTGCCCCTGGAATGTTGGGAAGAATCTCCACCATTTCAGGATCGTCTCCTACCATATATTTATGGAGGGCTGCAATGCCAAGACCAGACCGCGCGGCCTCATAAATCGCTTGTCCACTATTAATAACAAGGTAAGGAACCCGTTGTTTTTGAGCGCCCACCTTTAAAAGCCAATCAAGATTGCTGTACAGATGCGGCATTTCTTTGCCAAAAACAATGAGGCGATGATGATCCAGATCTTCTGGTTTTTGAGGTGTTCCATATTTCTTCAAATAAGAACGGCTAGCGTAAATGCGAAAACGATAAGAGACAGGATCACAATGAATAAGATCGGGATTGTTAATAGGAAGAGCTGTGATGCCAATATCCGCTTCCCGCATATTAAGATCAATTTCTTCATCCTTGAGGAGAAGAGTTACGTGAATATGAGGGTATTGATCCAAAAATTCTTGAAGACGTGGGGCTAGCCATAAAGATCCAAAGGCAAGCGTTGTTGCAATCTGCAGGTGGCCGCGTGGGTAATTTTTAAGCTCCAGGATGGTTGCTTGCGTCATTTCAAGCTTTGCAAAAACATTAATGGCCGTATTTTGCAAGGATTTCCCAGCTTCAGTCAGAACTAAACCACGGGGTACTCTCATAAAAAGAGATGTTCCCAACTCTTCTTCAAGAATATTTACCTGGCGGCTGATCGCTGACTGACTAATATTTAAGGTTTCTGTTGCTTTCGTAAAGCTTCCGGCAAGGGAAACAGCATGAAAAACGCGTAATTTATCCCAATCCATTTTTTACAAGTACCTTTAAGAAATCCTAATCTTAATCATACTCTGAGCGGACTCATTTGCAAATAGTCTATCCGTTTGGCCTTAAGAGCGAGAGCAGAATCCTATGAGATTACGTATAGAAAAATAAGAAGTCAATTTTTACTAAAATTTAATATTTTTTTGTTATTCTTCTCATCATTAAGATATTTTTAACTAAATTTTCCCTGCACACACATAAAAAAAGGAGTTTTAAATGAAAAAGTTAATTTTAGGAGCCGCTTCTGTTCTGGCGATAAGCATCGCATGTGGAGCAAATGCGCAAACGACAAATCCAACGATCCCCTCTGGTGCAGTCGGTAAGTCTAGCGCCGCCATCCCCTCTGGTGCACCAGCAGTGCCAGCTACGGGGGCAGTCAATAAGCCTACGGCCGCTGTCCCCTCTAGTGCACCAGCACCGGCAGCGCCAGCTACAGTGCCCTTAAAGAAACTAGTCCCTGCTCCAACAGCAAAGATGCAACCACTTGTGTCTCCTCCTTGCGCAGCGCCGAAGCCTCAAGCTCATAAGGTTCATAACAAGCATCATCATAAGCCCAAACATATAGCGCCGATGCAGAACATGCAGGTAACATTCCCTCCGGCACAAGGATGCAACGTCGACTATTATTGTGGAACCACGACCTGTCCTTATGTGTATCATGGAGGGTATTTTTGGTACCCACATACTCAATCTACTGTCCTTCCTGGGTATACCCCTTCCTATTGGAATGGAGCTTATTGGTACGCGAGTCGGATGCATCCTCATATGCTCTATATAGACGGACAAGGGGCTTCTTATGTGGTGCCTTTAGATATCGGAGCACAACGTAGATAGCTTTCTTATTTTGTTCTAAGCGAAGTGAAAAAAGAGGGATAAAACAATCCCTCTTTTACCGCATCACTAAATTCTTAAGAAAGGAAGAGACTATGAAACGCCATTTGATCCCCATTCATCGAGGGAACATTGTTTCTGATCCTTTTAATTTCTTGCGACAAGAAATTGATCGAATTTTTGAAACAAGTACGACCATTCAAGGAATAACTCCAGATTTTGAAGTTAAAGAAACCAAAGACGCTTTTTCCATCACGGCGGAGCTCCCGGGAATGTCTGAAAAAGACATCGATATTTCTCTTGCCGATGACCACCTTACAATAAGTGGTGAAAAAAAATCAGAAGAAACGAAAGAGGGAGAAACATACCATATAAGTGAACGCTCATTTGGCGCTTTTTCTCGTTCTTTGAAGCTTCCTTATAAACCAGAAGAAAAGAAAATTTCCGCATCCTTTAAGGATGGGGTTTTAAAAGTGATCATCCCCCGTCCTACAAATCTTAAACCGAATGTTCATAAAATTCAGATCCAAAAGTAAGCAAAGAGTGGCAAGCTGGGAGAGCGTAACGGTTCTTTCCTAAGCTTGCCTCTTTTTAAAGGGAGCTATATAAGGGGAACGAGTGCCCGTAGCTCAGCAGGATAGAGCACAAGATTCCTAATCTTGGGGTCGGAGGTTCGAATCCTCTCGGGCACGCCAGCGCTTAAAAAGTGTGCTTGGCGTCTTCTTTTTCATACGCACATTTCTCTTAAAAACTCTTTCTCCAGCAAAAAACATCAAGCTATGTCTCCACATACACCGAAAAGGATGCCTTCTCCCGAGTCTCAACCTTTGGATCAAGGTGAAGAAGATTCTTTTGCACAGCCACGATCTCCGAAAAAGTTACAGTCTTCCTGAGACCCTATGGATGATGACGTCTAAGAAGACTTGATGCAAACAAGTTCGTGTGCAAGCTTATAAACCTCAAAGCCTATAAGATGGGAATAACAGATTGACGGTTCGTTGAAAAACTTGATAAAAATCCCAGAAGCTTAATTTTTGGTACATAACAAAAAGAAGCTTCCGTATTAAGGGAAGAAAAGGGGAGAGATGAAGTACATAGTCGCATTATTTTGTATAGTGATAAGCCAAAATCCAGTGCTTGCTTCTAATAATAAGTGTGAGCCACCTCCCTCTTCCTGGTGGAAAACAGGTTGGGCAGCAACCGTTTATAGCGGTCCCTTAACGTCTCAAATTACGAGTCGCATGTTTTCAAACGCTGATTTTTCTCACTCAGGCATTCTAGCCTTTGGACTTGCAAAAAAAATAGGCAGCGTCTTGGAGGATAGATTAAACTTTGAACTCGAAGCTGTTGCCGTTCAGCATTTTGGCGAACAAAAGCATTTTGAAATCGTTCCCATTTCAATTATATTCCGGTGGAGATCCTTTCCTTGGAACAATACATTGTTCACAACTCTTGCTATTGGAGATGGGGTGAGCATCGCCACTCAATTGCCCAACCTTGAGGCAAGAGTCCGCGGAGCTAAATCCGCCCGCACTGTAAATTATCTTATGGCTGAAGTTACTTTTTCTCTCCCCTCATGCCCCAATTGGGCTCTCGTTGGTCGCTATCACCACCGATCAGGAATCTTCGGAACGTATTTCGGTGTTCATGATGCCTCAACGGCCTTTGCAGCAGGAGTCAAATACTGGTTTTAGATCTTGCTTTTTGAGAGATTGTGTTTGAAATCTCATTGATGCATGAGACTTTCGAATCCTCTCGGGACTAGAGACCCTTTCCTATAAAAAGAATTACAGTGATTTCTTGAAAAATTGTTCAAAGTCTCTAGCAACCATGGGTTTCCCTAAAAAATATCCCTGAACCCCTTCGCACTGCTTGTTTTGTAAGAAATCTAATTGGTCTTGCGTTTCAACGCCTTCAGCAAGGACCTTATACTTCAATCCATGAGCCATATCTATAATAGCGCGAATTATCACTTCATCATTTTCATCTAATCCAATGTTTTTAACAAAGTATTGATCTATTTTTAAATGATTTATATGGATCTGTTTAAGATAATTTAAACTTGAATTGCCTGTTCCAAAGTCATCAAGGGCTAGTTTGACTCCTATCTTTTCAAGCATTGACGTAATTTTGAGAATTTCAGGACTAGAAAGGATAACATTTTCAGAAAGTTCTATTTCAAGATACTCAGGCTTGAGCCCTGTTTGTTCTAAGGTTTCTTTTACCACTGTCAGAAAATCGATGTGCTTAAGCTGAAGACTTGATACATTAATGGCGACACGAATGGGAGGTAATCCAAGATCTTGCCATGTTTTATTTTGTGTGCACGCTTCCTTTATGACCCAGTTTCCAATGGGAATGATAAGTCCTGTGTCTTCTGCTATAGGCAGAAAATCGAGGGGAGACACGATTCCCTGTTGTGGATGGTTCCAGCGCAGCAAGGCCTCACATGAGGTAATTTTTTGAGTAAGCATATCAAACTGAGGTTGATAAACCAAAAAAAATTCTTTGTTCTCAATAGCATGACGCAAGTCATCTTCTTGCTTTAAGCGAGCATACGCTAGTTGATTTAACCCTGGTGTATAAAATTGAAAATGATTGTTGCCTAATGCTTTGGCATGATACATGGCAATATCAGCCTTACTGAGAAGGTCAGCTGCAGTTTTGCCATCTTGTGGATAGAGGCTAATGCCCACGCTTGAGGTGACGAAGATCTCTCGATTTGTAAGCGTAAATGGTTTTTTGAAAAGCTCGATTAATTTGGTTGCAATATTTGTAATGGATCTTTCTTCTTCAAGACCTAGCACAACCATCACAAACTCATCGCCCCCAAGTCGTGAAACTGTGTCTTCCAGTCGCAAAGCTGAACGTAAGCGATTTGCGACGGCTTGAAGAAGCTCGTCTCCTGTTTGATGGCTTAAACTGTCATTAATTAATTTGAATCGATCTAAATCAAAAAATAAAACACCAAATGCTTTCCCATGACGCTTTTCCACCGAAATAGCTTGTTGAATACGATCCACCAATAGGGCGCGATTTGGAAGCCCCGTTAAGGGATCATGAGTGGCTTGTTTCTCGAGAAGATGTCTTTCTTGATCTACGGCTTTATAGGTTTTATTGATAAATTCCACAAACTCAGTCCATTGCTGAGAATTAGAGGGTGGTTTAGAAAGGGCCATGCCTAAATGTTTGAGCTGGCTTTCTAATAATTTATGCAATTTTAAACTCATGAGTATACTCTTTATGTCTCAAGTTATGAAAGACGCTTCTAGGTTTTTCTTATTATAAGATTGTTATATTAAGAAAATGTATATAAAGAGAGGTGAAAAGAGCAATTTTTATTTTGAAGGGACAGAGCTGAAGGATTTAGCGGCCTCTTCTGCCCATATCTGGATCTTTCCCGTTAAATCGTCCTACGTTCCCAAAAATTTGCTCAAGAACACCAAATTCATACCCAGCTGTAGGGGTTGAGCGGTGGACATGAGCGATTACGATCTTATTAGCTTCTGTCAGAGAATCGATGACTTTTACATGTCCTTTGTCATCAAATTCGATGCGTGTGATGTTGCTTGCTAAGACAACAGGGGAGAAAAAAGCGCGCGTTGATGTTCTCTCAGACATATAAAACCACGTTTTATTATTAAAAGTGGATACTGCAGACGGCGTGCCAAAAAATTCTGCCACTTGTTCTTTTGTGGTGGCGCCTACCTTAACCTTTTTTAATTGCTCAAAGTCAATCTCATGGCCACGGATATTAATGACTTCACATCCGCTTAAGTATACAAACGTGAGAAGGGAAACTTTATAAAGAGTTGATTTTAGAGTCATGTCTCGTAACCATCAATGAATGTCTGCAAAACCATGCCTTTTGTTGCCTCTTCTGTCAATGGGGTCCTCAAATTTCAAAAAATTCCACCTCTTCCCAAGGATGCTGCTTTTTAAAGGCCAGGCGACTACGCCAATCTCCTACATGAAGCTCTAGTTGATATCCATCTGGATCAAGAAAATAAAGGGAATCCCCCTCTGACCTGTTGTCTTTCCATAGATGCACATCAGCTTTTTGTAAACGCCTTACCATGTGAGGAAAATCTTCAACCGTCACGGAAAAAGCGAGATGCGTGTATCCTGTTCCAGGAGCGGCCTTTGGATCTTTAAAAAGACAAAACCAAAGATCACCTGCAAGGAAATAAGCCCCTTCTGGCCAACGACACAAGGGTTTAAATCCTAAGATGTCCTTATAAAAATCAAAGGACTGATCTAAATCACGCACGGCCAAGTTAATGTGGTTGAGGCCTTGAATCATTGACTTTTTTGTGGCGCTCTTTTTGTAAAAAGGTCAGTTGCGCCTCCTTAAGATTAAAACCTATATAAACAGTTACATCTGGAGATGGGATCGTTTCAAGAAGACGTTGGAAACTCACGGCTGTTTGTTTTTTGTCTTGAAAGACAAGCTCCACTTCATGATCGGTCCGGGAGAGCAGATTTCCTCGCGCATCGACGACAGCCACGAAATAAGAAGGGGCGATTGTGACAGGAGTGTGCAAAAGTGTAAGGGGCCTGAGGCTTGTAAACCGCAAGCGCAATTCCATCAGGATTTGATTCTCTCCTTCTGTACAAGAAGGGGCCACACTATCTATGTCTACACGGATGGGGGTTTTTTCTTGGAATTCAACGGCTTTTGAAAGCTCCGCAACAACTCTTGTTTTCGGGCATTGAATCCTGTCTCCCCCTATAGAGCCACACCCTACAAGACAAAAACTCACACACAAAAAGAAGCTTTGTTTTAAGAGCATTCTGAGTTGTGACTCCCGTCGCAAAAGGGGGGTGTTTTCGTTTTTTTGCATCCACAAAGCCAGGCTTTTCCTGATGCTTCAGCTGTAAAACAATGGGATTTCAGGCCTGACCCCTTGTGAGCGCCATCACAAAAGGGTTGGTTTTGACTTAAGCCACAAGTGCACCAAAAGTAGGGTTTCCCTTCTTCAAGGGTAACTTCATAAGGGGCTGCTTGAGGGCAATGGGGAACTGACATGGGGGGACTCCTCCGATTTTTTTCACCTTACTCAAAGATGAGTCTCTCGACAAGATTGATTCATCTGTGGCACCTTCCTGGGTATGTCACACAAAGTTGAAATCTATACGGATGGCGCGTGTCAAGGAAACCCTGGTCCGGGGGGGTGGGGAGTCATCTTGCGCTATAAAGGGGTAGAACGAGAACTCTTTGGATATGATCCTGCCACAACCAATAATCGCATGGAGCTTCAAGCGGCTATTGAAGGTCTTAAAGCTTTAAAAAGGTCCATGGAGGTGGATCTTTATACGGATAGTCAATATGTGCGTGATGGCATTACAAAATGGCTCCCTCAATGGAAAGAAAAGGGATGGCGGCTTTCCACAAAAAAACCTGTCAAAAATCAAGATCTTTGGGAAGAACTCGATCTCTTGTCTCAAAAACACACCATAGGCTGGCACTGGGTGCGAGGACATTCGGGCCATCCTGAAAATGAAAGAGCGGATGAGCTCGCACGCCAAGCGATTTTGGGGAAGAGATAGCCTTTGTTTTAAGTAAGGGCAAATTTGTTGTTATTACCAAGATAACCTAAGCAGCAATCGTTGAGCTTTCCTTGGTTCTATTTCCCTCCCCCTGCCTTCTCAAAGGCGTCCGTCACGGCACTGACCGTAAGGATCTCGGGTAAGGGAATCCCCTCGGGCTGCTGAGGACCAAAGACGATGTTAAAAGGGATCCCATAACGACCATGGGCTTGAAGAAAGCGTGTAATGTGGGGATCTTGTTTTGTCCAATCCGCGCGCATGGCCACCACGTCTGGCTTTGTCAGAAGGACCGCTACCTGTGGATCGCTTAAAACAAGCCTCTTATTCACAGCACAGGTTACGCACCATTCCGCTGTGGCATCCACAAAGACAGTTTTTCCCTGCTTCACAAGGGTGGAAATATCCTCTGCTTTAAATGGCTGCCAGATCTCAAGGGTGTCTACTGTTTTTAGTGGACTCTCTCCAGGCACAACCCAAGAAAAGGCCCATGCCATAAGGAAGAGGGGTGTTGCAAAGGCCCATGCTTTTAAAAGAGGTTTTTTATGATGCTTAACCCAGAAAAGAGATAGAGCGATGAGTGTCAGGATGATGCTGAGCCCCAGGGCCCACAGGGGGAGGTGAAAGCTGAGGATCCATCCAATCCAAAGGGCGGTTAGAGCCAGAATTCCTCCCAGCATTTTTTGCACCCACAGCATCCAGACGCCTGGTTTAGGAAGGCGAATAAAGCGGTGAGGAAGGCCTGCAACGAGAAAGTAGGGGGAGGCAAATCCAAGGCCTAAGAAGAAGAAAACTAAAAAGATATCCGATGTGTTTCGCGCAAGGGCAAAGCTAAGAGCTGTTCCAACGAAAGGGGCAGAGCACGGTGTGGCTAAAAGGGTCGCAAACACACCTGATAGAAAATCCTTAACCTTCCCTTTTCCTTCGTGACTGATCAACCACGTACCCATGCCTGAGGGAAGGTCAATTTCGAAAACCCCCCACAGGCTTGCTGAAAAAGCAATAAGTACAAGGAAAACAAAGAGAAGAAAGTGAGGATTTTGGAAATGAATGCCCCACCCAAAAGCTTCTCCTGATTCTTTTAAAACAACAGTCAAGAGAGCCAACAGAAGAAAAGACGTTAAAATGCCAAGCCCTGTGATGAAAAACCCTGTTTTCGCATGGTTCATATGGTCTTTCTTTGATTGTTTAATGAGGGACATCATCTTTAAGGACAACACGGGCAAGACGCAGGGCATAAAGTTTAAAATAAAGCCGCCTAAGAGCGCAATTAAGAGCAGTGTTGAGAGAGGAAGAGCTTCTTGCGCGTTTTCTTCCATCATTTTAA
The DNA here is from genome assembly GCA_016185255.1 of Pseudomonadota bacterium. Taxonomy (GTDB): domain Bacteria; phylum Pseudomonadota; class Alphaproteobacteria; order UBA9655; family UBA9655; genus UBA9655. The sequence goes on along the minus strand of JACPNY010000065.1, from coordinate 6,322 downwards.
AGGTCGGGTCAGCTTTGTCTCCTGGATTAAGCACAAGGGACAGCGTGTCTTCCATGGGGACACACACCTCTCCACAGGCTAAGAAGGAGACTTTCACATTAAGCGTAATTGGATTGCTGGCCTGCTGTGGGGTGAGGTCCAAAGGAATGAGTGTTTTTCCCTCATAGACGTAAGAGAGTTGTTCTTGGACCGTTGTCTTGTGGGAGGGGGGCCACATTACCTTAGCCTCTTGGAGATTTGAAGAACCCTCATAGGTAAGGGTGGGTTCAAAACCTGCCGCCTCTTCTCCAGGGGGTGTTGGGGCATAGACGTGCCATCCTTGGGGTATAGTCAGAAGAAGGCCTGCCTGTATCTGCTTGCCGTCTTGTCCCCCTGAAATAAGCTGAAGCTCAACGGGGGCCTTATCTAGAGCATAAAGAGAAGAGACTAAGAACGCGCTAAGGACAAGCAAGACAGGAAGTCGATTGAAAAAGTTTTTCATGCAATGCAGACCTTTTACAATTTCTGAGAGAGCAAGATAGATACCATACTGAAAGAATATAGTAAACAAGAAATATGTATAAATATTTTATGATACTGCTGAAAAGGGAGAAAGAAAAAATCCTCTCTCTTGGGATGCTATGACAGGACGGCTTAAGTGTATATTCAAACTTTTTACTTGCAAAGAAAATGAATTTTAGTTAAGAAACTACAACTTTACAATTGTTGTGTTTGCATGAAATATTTTATTTATCTATTTTTTTGCTTTGTTGTTTCTTCAAATGCCTATGGAATGGAGGAAAGCGTTTGGTTTCCCTTTTCGTATCCTGCAAACTCTTACGGCATGAAGCGCATTGAAAAAGGGTTAGAAGAACATAATAAAAAATGCTTGAGTAAACCTCAACGCATAAATATAAGTGTTCGATGTTCTGAGGGGGATGAAGTTGGGGAAATTGAAGGTGTCTTAACACACGCCTCAATCAACTTATTCTTTCCTGAACGGGATCCACGCTTGTTAAGGGTCGCCCTTCAGTACTTTCTCAGGCAAGCCCAGGCTCATGGAGGACAAACAGTCTACACGTGGACCCAAGATGAGGATTTATATAATTTTCTTTTAGAAGAAGGATTTTCTTCAGCCGGATTCGAGGAAGACTATGCGATTCGGTGTGGACGTATGTGTTGCTTTCGAGATCTTTCGTCTGTGCTAGAGGATGATCGACCTCCTCGAGGTATTAATACACGTGTATCTTTTCATCATGAAGACGCGGACGATAGCTCTTCAAGTGGGGATAGTTCCTCCTCTGTAGACATAGATGAGTCTCGATTTACAGTTCTCCTTCGTAATAGAAGGGATGAGATCGTAGGGGGCGCTATTGCTTCTATAGAAAGAGAGGAGGAGAAGAGACCTTCTTGTTATCTTGAGACCTTGTGGGTAGAGCCCTCCTATAGAGGTCGAGACTTTGGGGTTCTGCTTCTATTTGAAGTTGAAGAGCGGGCAAGAGAACTGGGACTTTTTAAAATAGAATTAAAAACCTTTAGCCATCAGGCGCCAGGCTTTTATCAAAAGCAAGGATATACCCCTCTGGTGAAGATTCCCAAGTGTAAACAGCAAGTGAACGGTAAGATGTCAAGTTTATACTTGTTTCAGAAAATTCTGTGAGATCTTCTCGCCTTTGTTATCCTCGAGCTAGAAATTCTTTGGCTTCTGTAGGAAAACATTAGGATTTCTAAGATGTGTCGATATTCGTGGATATGAGGGTGAGTCGTTGTCGCTCTGAGAAAAAATTCAATAAAACTCCGTCATTACGAGCCCGTCCCCCTGTTGTGGCGGAAAGAAGGTCGCAGTCATCTAGGCATCTTGACGTCTCTTGAAAATAGTTCTTGTCCTTAACAATATTTTAAATATTTTTGTTTATATTTAAAATGATATTTATGTGTAACTAAAAAATGGAGGCGTTAATGACCAGAACAATTCTTTTATCTTCTTTTGCCCTTGCTTTGATGAGTGCACAGGGTGCTTTTACGTCTGTGGCTGCTGAGGAAGTGGCTTCTAAGGACGTAGCGGCTCCTAAGGCTATCGTCTTAAAGACTGAGACTATTGATAAAGCTGCTGTGGTGGGAAGCCATCCAGAAGCAGCCCCTCAGGCTGACAGGACTGTTGAAGATTGTAATGAGAATTACCCATGTTAAACTTTGATGAACAGACGACTAATCTATGTTCTAATATCAGGAGAAGAAAAACCATATAGTCTGTAGATTTGGCTCCTAAGAGTAACGCATCTAACAAAGGTCTTTGTTTTTTGCTGTTTTAGATGTCATGACAGCAGTCAGTGAAGACCGTTCTAGTAGCGATTCTCTGTACTAAGTTACTTGTTGTTCATGAGACGCAGCTGCAGAGTATTAAGTTGTTCTACATGATCAGGAGTGAAGCGTACGGTGGTGGTAATGGTTTTTTTGAGAATTCTTCTAATCTCGCGTTTTTTTCGAGCTGGTGTTATGGTGAACTCTTTTCCGCAGCACTTTGCGATACGATCACGAATCTCATAGAAAAAATCGAAGACGGCGTACATTCCTGTGACAGCATGTCCATACATATCCCATGTGCCACTGAGAAGTTCGCTGAATAAATAGGGGATGGCCAACCCAATCATCAGCCCTGTCATAGCTGTTTGGACCGTGTCACTTCCCCCTAATTGTGCAGGAATTAACATGACCAAAGACACAACAATGGGTGCAAGATTTGTCAACGCATTTTGGAGGAAAGACCAGACAACACCAATGACTTTCGCAGCTCCTCTTCCCCACGCATAAGGATCTTTCAGAGTTTCTCCCAAGCTCTTTTTGGGGCCAGATTCCTTTGTGCTAATAGCATCCAAAGTTTCTTTTACATTGTGACCTTGGAGAAAGGCTTCCGGAACAAAGCCAAGCGCCGATGCTGTTATGCTTAAGGCAAGAGCTGCTTTCCAGCCCATAAAAGCACTTAACACTCCAAAAACAGAAGTCGCTATCAGCCCAAAGCCTGCAGGGAGACCGAGAGTTGCGAGGACCCTTGAAATGAGTCTTGTCTTCGCCCCTCCTGTCGCTGGTATATCTTCAACGCTTTCTAAATTCTTGAGCTTTTCAGCATAATTGATAAGGGCAATATAATCAAGGTTTGCTTCAATCTTAGAGAGATTAGACATCTGTCCTTTACAAAGATAAGGGGCCCACTCTGAGGGCTTGTTTTTAAAAAGCGATCCTTTGAGAAGATCGTACAGATCATCGATCTCATCGTTAGGAAGGTGGTCGAGGCGTGATTCTAGTGTACGTAAGGCGAACACTTGGCCTTTCACATATTCTGGAACGATAGGATGAAACCAGTTAGAAACAGCAGTGCGCATATTTCTCCACGAGAGAGCGACGAGATAAGGACCAAAGCCAATTGAACTAAAATAAAGGACCTGATCAGGAGAATTCCACCATCCCGTTTCACCATTAAATTTCTTTTGGGCTTGGGTCACTATAAAATGTAACAGGAGAAGATAAATTCCTGAAATAGCGGCTAAAGGAATTAAGAGTCCATCAGCTGTTTTTTCACGCTTACTTTTAGGCGTTATAAACTTACGTGTGGAGGGAGACGTTGCCTCTGGCATAAAAGAAGCAGAATCCACAAGGGCAGTTAAGGCAGTAGAGACGTTTATATAACGCGCTAAAGGTTTAACCAATGGCATATATTGCTTAAGGTGATGAGCAAAGAAAGAATTATAAATGGAATATTCGACGATATCTGACATCGCTGATCCCGTCCCTGCTGCCATACAGAGCGCAATGAACAGGCCTCCCCAATCTCTCCATGTGTACCTATTATCAAGCACATGACCTTTAAACCAGTTTCCAAAATCCTCCAAGGGTGTGCCCTTCATTTCTTGTGCAAGGGCAAGGGCCTTTTGTAAAAGAATCCCCTCTTCATCCAATTCTTCTAAGGAAATGAGATCACTTGAAACGTGAGAGTTATCAGACTCTTCTTTCAAAAGAGGTACAAAAGCAAGCAGAGCTTGCTTTCTGAGCTCAACAAGGGAAGGGCCTTTTTCGGCAATAACGAGAGAGGAATGTTGGTCACTGGACTCAACATCCTCTTCTCGGATCACAAGGCGAGGTTTTTTCTTACAACAAGAGAGGCACGAAAGAGGCCAGCAGCACGTCTTTTTTTTAACTCCACTTCCTTCAAGCGGAAGTAACACAAGGTAAGGGTCTTCTTCGTCGGAAGAAGAGCCCGATCCTTTTACTTCATTGATGGAGTGCGGTAAGGAAGTGATTTCCCTCATGGGAGTTATTGTGCGGTAAACGCTACTTTCTTGGTCATTTGCTTTTAGAAGAGAGGATTTTTCCGTGGGAGGGGGAATGATCGTGGCGTTTTTTGGGGGGGTAAGCTGTGGATATAGAGACGGCGGCGGATTTTCTTCATCGTCTATCGCGGCGACTATATCCACCCACAGCATGGAAAAGATAATCAAACATGAAACAATACGTTTAAACATAAACTATACACCTCATTCAGTAGCAAAGAACTCTATGAGTTCAGTCATTCTAACCGCCTTTGAGGGAAGACGATTCCGTATATGCGTGCACTATATCAATAAAAAATATATTTCTTCAAGTTGAAATGTGGATGCAACATTAAATATTGAGGAGTTTTATTCCTCGTACTTGAAGATACCTTGTTAGAGTTTTATTCTTCGGTGTCATTTCCTGCCTTCGCGGGGATGACAACAAAATTAACAGCCTCTCAAAATTTGTCGGGTGCGGAAATGGCCAATCGGTAAATTTGCTTTTATTAAAAAACGTTTCTACAATGCATAATGAAATGATCACCTTTTTGTATCTGAGTGAAACTATTATCTAATGCTAAATTTTAAATGATGGAGTCTTATGTGATGATCAATAAATGGTCTTTGTTAATGTCTGTAATGATGATTTTTTCAATGTCTGCGGAGGCGATGGATAAATCTGAGAAAGAAATCACTTCCCCCAGTAATCAGACGGCTAAAAGGAGGAGTAGGCAATTTGCTAACTTAGAAAAAATACCTCTTGCTAGCTGGATCGATATTTTAAACGATAAGTCCCCCCATCATGAAAAAACAAAAAGTAATTATAATATCTTATCTTGGCGGTATATTCCTAAAAAAGAATCTAGAGATCCGCTAACTGAAGAGATGGCGGCTCTTTTTTATATACGGACGGCTTTGGATAAAGATAAAGGGAAAGAAGAAGGAAGAGGCTCCACGACCACCTTTATGTGCAGCCAGTCTCTCTCTCAAACAGTAGAGAATGTTAATGCAACGGAATGGACTGTCTCAGGCGCCTTTTATATTCCGGTTATGCTGTTTTTACAGTTGAAGAAAACATTTCCTATGGAAGGAAGCGACTCTTTCCCGTCTGTCTCTCAAAAAAACGGCACCTATTATTCTCCCGGGCGGTTTGACTTTAAAGTGAAATATCAAAATTAGGACAATCGACGGCCCTTGTGCCTATGTGCTACAGGGTGAGTGGTATGAATTAAGCCGGTTTTACGCCGATAATACCCACTGTTTCTTTTCCATCAAAGCGGGCATCTTGGGGAATATTGTTTTTAGAAAAAAGAGAGCATTTTTCAATACTAAACCCTGCTTTAAGAAGCGATCTTTTAAGCACCTTATCATCAAGAAAATGGATGGCGTCGGGCAGATGCTCTTGTCTCTTGCTCATGTAACGTCTGACATGATCAAGTTCACCTGGCCACTCATGGTTTTGCGCAATCCGTTCCTGAACAATCGGAATGATTTTTTTGAACAATTCTTTGTATACGGTTTCAGCGATGATATAAACTTTTGCTCCAGGCTTTAACCATTTAAATACTTTTGCAAATCCCACATCAATTTCATTTCCCGTTAAAAAATTGAGAACGCGAGAAATCAAAACGGCTCCAAGGCTATTGTCGTCAAAATTAGTTTCCTGGGGAAATCGTCCTAAATGAAGGGTGAGATGGCTTTTCAGCTCGTCAGGAATATTTTGAACCACCAAGTCTAAATGGGGTTTGTGTAATTCATTCGCAATGACATCAGCCCCCATTTTAAGAGAGTCTAACACGGTCACACCATAGGCAACACCAATATCAACAACGGGGTCTTTAATGTGGGGAAGGGACTCAATATACGCTTTTAAATATTCATTCACGAAAGGACTATATCTTTCATACATATAGCCCATCCCATTAAGTGTAGGAACGAGGTTATAGAGTTGCCTTTCTCGCTCTTCCTCAGCATTTAACGCTAGATTTAACTTTAAAGTCAGCTCCATGTCTAAACCACCACTCTTCACTTTAAAT
>JACPNY010000013.1 GCA_016185255.1 Pseudomonadota bacterium | reverse complement strand
TTTAACATCGATGGGACTTGTCTTGACAAGGCCTAACTCACGCCAGTCTTGCAATAACTGAACTGGAGCATCCTTAAGTCGAACAGAAGTTGCCTTTTTACTTAGGAGGGATTCATCGGGTCCCATCATTGCAAAAGCGGATGTGGTTCCTAAGGAAACACACCAAACAGTGGAAAGTAACAATAATTGAGTCGTACGCATCACTTGTAACCCATCAATAAGAAAAAAATATCACTATAATAGATGTAGCAAGTAAGTTTATATTTTCAAGTGAGTTTCATGTTATAATATTCGATATTTATTTTATCCATTTTTTAAGCTTGCGGTGCTGTTTTTAAGAAAGATGGTCTGTAAGAAAAATGATCAGAAGCATGAATTAAAAGAAAAAGGCAAGGAAGACAGGCTGCGGCCGTTACAGTAAAAAAGAGGGACCAAGGGAGGATATCTGCAAGAATTCCCGCACCCACGGAGAGGATAATCCGCATCATGGATCCAAAAGAAGAGAGAAGAGCAAAATGTGTGGCTGTATGAGGAATGCTACAGAGGCTTGAGAGATAGGCAATAAAAGCGGTTGCGCCAAGGCCGCAGGTCAGATTTTCAATTCCAATCGTAAGGACAAGAACACTAAGGTTATATCCCACAAGAGCTTGAAAAACGAACATCAAACTTGACAGAAATTGAAGAGAGGCACAAAGAATAAGGCTTGGAAGAATCCCAAAACGACTTAAAAAAAGGCCTCCCACAAATCCTCCCACAATCATGGCAGAAATCCCAAAAAGCTTAGCCACATGGGCAATTTCAAGCTTGCTAAATCCAAGTTCTATGAGAAAAGGAGTGTTCATGACATTGAGCGTCGTATCTCCCACCTTATAAAAAAGAATAAAGGCGAGAACGATGCGCCAGTCATAAGTGTGCCAAAGCTCTTTTAGCGGAGGTCCGTAAGTGGAGGAAATCCAATGCCAAAAGCGCCGATGGGGTTTGGCCCTTAACGAAAGGTGAGGAGCAGGGCTAAAGACAAGAACCTGGGGAGATGGGCTGAACAGTGTGGTCAAAAGACCAATTAACATAAGAGCTGCCATGAGATTATAAGCAATTTGCCATGAAAATGTAGCCGCTAAAAAAAGAGCGCCTGCACCGGAGGCCATCATCCCTAAACGCCACCCGAGAACAATCGCACTTGCAGCGGCCCCCTTTTGAGTCTCGCTAATAATTTCAATACGGTACGCTTCAATAACAATATCTTGAATGGCAGAGAAAAAAGCAACGCCTAAGGCCCAGAAAGCTGTTTCTAAAATATTGCTTTCGGGATGGGAAGAACCCAGTCCCAGCAGCATAAAGATAAGACAAATTTGAGCAATGAGAGCCCAGCTGCGCCGTTGACCAAGAAGATAAGAAAGAAAAGGCAGTTTGACCTGGTCTACCAACGGTCCCCAAAGAAACTTAAAAGTGTAAGGAATAGTTGCCACAACAAAAAGGCCGATTGTTGTGTTATTGACGCCTGATTCTTTTAACCAAATGGTGAGTGTTGAGAGGGTGAGCAAAAACGGTAAGCCACTTGAAAATCCAAAAAGGAAAATCGAGAGAATACGTTTGTCACAAAAAGTGAATAAACTTGTCTTCCAGGTTTGAATCAAAGGCCACCTTATTCCTTATGACATTAAGAAAATGAGAGTATACCATAGAAATTAAGGAAATAAATACTTAAAAAATGTTTCAAAAGGCCAATCAGAAAATTTGACTTGAAGGGGAAAAAGTATAGAATGATAAGAAGGGAAGGAGATCGAAAATTATCTCCTATAGCTATTGAAATTCAGAGTCTGGGCTTTGCAGTCATTCCTCGGTTGTCATCCCCGCGAAGGCGGGGATCCAGAAATTAATGTAATGTCATCCCGAACTTGTTTCGGGATCTCATTGACGTGAAGATGCTGAAACAAGTTCAGCATGACAGCGTCTCTTCTGGATCCCCGCCTTCGCGGGGATGACATGTGGGGGTGTTTAATAGAAAGCGCATACTTTCGAGTTGTTATTCTTGTTTTCGTGAGTACCGCGAAGTCAGTCATTATTTTTTATAAGGAGAGGGCCATGGTTTCGGAAGTCTACACAAAAGTTCTTATTATTGGCAGTGGTCCTGCTGGGTACTCTGCCGCAGTTTATGCAGCGCGCGCCAACCTTGAACCTGTGCTTGTGTCAGGACTGGAACCCGGAGGACAGTTGATGATTACAACGGATGTTGAAAATTATCCTGGTTTTGCGGATGTGATTCAAGGGCCCTGGCTGATGGAGCAAATGCGCCTTCAAGCCGAACATGTGGGAACAAAAATTATTCAAGATCACATTACTCATGTGGATTTTTCCAAGAGACCCTTTGTTTGTCAGGGGGAAGGTGGTCAAGTATACAAGGCAGAAACCCTTATTATTTGTACAGGCGCGCAAGCAAAATGGCTAGGTCTTGAGAGTGAAATGAAATTCCGAGGTTTTGGCGTTTCTGGGTGTGCCACATGCGATGGTTTTTTCTTTCGAGGAAAAGAAGTGGCCGTTGTCGGAGGCGGAAATACGGCCGTTGAGGAGGCTCTTTATATGACGAACCATGCGTCAAAAGTCACCCTCATTCATCGACGTGATCAGCTACGCGCTGAAAAAATTCTTCAAGAGCGTCTTTTTAAGAACCCTAAGATTCAGGTTATTTGGAATCATGTGGTGGAAGAGGTGTTGGGAACTGAAAATCCTCTCTCTGTAACAGGTGTTCGTCTTAAGGATCAAAAGTCAGGAAAAACACAGACACTTCCTGTTGATGGGGTGTTTATTGCCATCGGCCATGTCCCGAATACCAAAATATTTAAAGGAGCCCTGGAGTTAGATCAGGAAGGATATATTGTGGGGTCTCCCCTGACATCTGCAACGAATATAAAAGGTGTTTTTGCAGCAGGAGATGTACGGGATAAGGTGTATCGTCAAGCTGTCACCGCTGCGGGTATGGGATGTATGGGCGCTCTTGATGCGGCAACCTTTTTACAAGATGAAGGAATTGTATGATAAATGATAGATTGGGATAAGCTGAGGGTTTTTTACAATGTGGTGGAGTCGGGAAGTTTTACCCATGCTGCAACGCGCCTTCAGATTGGTCAATCTGCCATTAGTCGCCAAATAAGCGGCCTTGAAGAACGGATGGGGGTGCCTCTTTTTCATCGCCATGCGCGCGGACTTTTGTTGACGGAACAGGGAGAGCTTCTCTTTCGAACAGCCCGAGAAGTGTTTTCTGACCTTGCTATGGTTCAAGCCAGGATTACAGAGAATATACAAGTCTCTCAAGGGGCTTTGAAAATTGCAGCGACAATTGGCTTTGGCACAACTTGGCTAACCCCTCGTATTCATAAATTCCTCAACCACCATCCAGACATCCGCTTGACCTTGCGCTTGAGCGATAACCCCGTTGATTTAACGGTTCATGAGTCGGATGTGGCCATCACTGCTTTAGTGACGGAAGATGATGAGCTGATTTATCGAGAGCTTTTATGTCGTCCTCTCCATATTTACTCAAGCCCTAAATACCTTTTTGAATTTGGGGTTCCCTTAACTCCTGAGGACCTTGATCGACATCGGCTTGTAGTGTTTAGTGATAAGGCCATGATTCCTTTTGATAATGTGAATTGGCTTCTGACCTGTGGAACGCCTCCTGGTGTTAAGCGAGAAGCGTATCTTTCTATCAATAATCTTTGTGGAATTGCGCGAGCTGTTGAAGGAGGAAGTGGGATAGCATGCTTTCCTTCCTATATCGCAAAAAAATGTAAGAATCTTGTGCAAATTCTTCCAGAGACTCCAGTTCCTTCTGTACGCTTTTATTTTGTGTATTCGCGTCAATTGAAAGAGTCAAAAAAAATAGAGTATTTGTGGAAATTTTTAAGCAAAGAAGCACAGAAAGAAGAAGATCATGAGCTATGAGTTTTTGCTTTTTGAGACAATAGGTAAGATCGCTATTATTACTTTAAATCGTCACCACGTTTTAAATGCGCTCTCTGAAGGGCTCGTTCAAGATTTAGGAACCGTTTTAGAGAGATGTGAGGAAAATCCAGAGATTCATTGTATCATTTTGACTGGATCTAAGAAGGCTTTTTCAGCAGGTCTTGATATCCAAGAAATGCAAGACAAGGCGTATAGCGAAGTTTATCTGAAGAGAATTATCCAAGAATTGGAGAAGGTGGGAGCCTGTCGTAAGCCCCTGATTGCGGCTGTCTCTGGCTATGTTTTGGGGGGAGGGTGTGAGATTGCCATGATGTGCGATATCATTATTGCTTCTGAAACGGCTCAATTTGGCCAGCCAGAAGTGGCCATTGGGACTCTTCCAGGAGCCGGAGGAACCCAGCGCTTGGTGCGTGCCGTGGGAAAAGCAAAGGCTATGGATATGTGCTTGACGGATCGCCTTATGGATGCACACGAGGCTGAGAGGACGGGGCTTGTGAGTCGTGTTGTTCCCGTAGCTCAGCTCCATGAGGAAAGTTTGAAAGTTGCTGAAAAAATCGCGGCTTATTCTCTTCCTGTTGTTCTTATGATTAAAGAAGCCCTTAAAGAAGCCTTTGAAACATCTCTGCGTGAGGGGCTAAAATTTGAAAGCGAGCGCTTTCTGTTTTCCTTTTCGCTTGAGGATCAAAAGGAAGGAATGGCGGCTTTTCTTGACAAACGGCCTGCGGTTTTTAAAGGAAAGTAGGGGGATCACTTAACGCCTGGCGTTTTTTGTACATCGCTCTCCTTGTCATCCCCGGTCTAGAAAAGCTTTGTTTTCTTTAGAAAACATTAGCTTTTCTTGAACCGGGGATCTTGTCTCCACTCAAAAGATCTCCGATGGAGAAGCTCTAGGATTTTCTTTGAAAATCAAGAGCTTCTAGCTCAGAGATGACAAAGGAGGGAGAGTCAACCAAAAAAGACGTTAGCTAAGGGTAAGTCATAAAATACCTTGTGTACCATATCTGATTAATGTAAATAGCTAATTCTAAAAATATTGTGGTATTAAAGGCATCATGGAGTGTGGAGTATTTTCGTGAAAAAAGTCTTAGCTGTTGTATTGGGTCTTTTCTCTGCGTCGGCTGTCTTTGCGTTGAATAATGAGCTCGACGCAAAGCCTACCTCTCTTCGACGGCGGTCTGTTGAAGAGTATGTAAAAACTTTAGAGGCGCCTGAAAGCTTGGATGTTCGGAGCGTCATGATACAAATGACATCTGATGATTGCCAAGAGGTAATGCAATCGGTTCCTGTAGAAGATATAGCTCCTCGTACACGTGTTGTTTTTGAGGAGTTAAGCTTAGTTACCTTATTCAGTAAAAAGTATAATCAGAGTTTTGTGATAAAACACATGTTATTGCATCCTCCTCGTGAAGTAAAAGCTCGTCTTGCTTTACTTGAAAAATATGCGTTTCCCTCAGAAACAAGAGATTCCTTCGTTCGTCTGGCTTTAGCCGTGCCGGCACATGTGACTGCAAGGCGCCTTCGTTGTATTGTTTGGGTTATGGGGTTTCTTTTTGATTTTGATGAGGAGCAGCACAAACCTTGGGATTTGAGAAGGAGGTTGGAGCATCTTGCCTTTGGCATTGAATCTTTGAGTCAAGAAGCGCCCCGCGCAGAGGAGGCATCAGCCCCTACAAGCACCCATCCTACACCAGAGCCTGCAACGGCAGCGGCTCAGAATGTGCCTTTTGAACAGATTGAAGAAGAAATGCCAGTTCTCTCTGATTGGGAGCGTGCCCGCGTTCTAAGGCTTCTCTCTCTGTCTAAGCGCGACCTTGGTAACGTTTTAGAGTGTGCTCCTAGGCTATTTTTAGAGCTAGAGGGCAAAGAGGAGGGGGGCTTAAGTGTAAGCGTGGCCTTAAGAAACATAGCCGCCCAAATGGGGCAGGGCGTTGAAGGGGATCAAGATGTTTATACAAGGTATACGATGGCTGTCTATATTTTGCCCCAATGGCTCAATGTCAACCAAAAAGCAGTTGATTATGTTGAAAAATTTTTAGTGTTAAAAGATCTCCTGTTCCCTCCTCTTTCGACTAAAGGATGGCTCCAGTGGCTCGATCTTTTTCTTTCTATTCCCCATCATTGGATTGATAAGAGGGTGGGGCGCCTTGTTCCTTATATCGAAGGGTTGCTAGAGAGTGATAAGAAAAGGGAGATTTTTAAAGCGGCACCTCATCTATCCGCCAACAGTCTTCATTCTCGCATCCAAGTTGTTGAGGAGTATGCAGAAAAATTATTACTCCAAAAGCTACCAAAAAGCGTGCGACCAGAAATCTTTGAAAGGATATTAAAGCTTCAGACGGCTGAAATTAAAGAACGCCTTTCTTTTCATATCAAGAGGTATGATCAAGATCAAACAGCCAGAAAGTTATTGGCGGGACTTTCCGGTCAGCTCCCTTATAATGCCCAGCCCACACTAACTTTGGAATCTTTTCTTGTCTGTTTGGGGGACTGATGGAGGGTATTGATAGTCAGAATTCTTCGCTTCTCCTATTCCAAAAACTGCTCCCTTAAGATGCGTTCGTCAAGGTTGTGGTCATGGTCAAAAAGAAGGGTGGCATAGGCTTCTTTCGTTTGGCGGACAGAAACGGAGGTGACGTCTCGCGCTTCTGTAAAATCAGCAACGGCACTGACGGGACGTTTTTTTGGTTCAAGAATGGTGAAGGTCACTTGAGCCGTTTCAGGAAGCAGGGCTCCTTTCCACCGACGGGGGCGGAATGCGCTGATAGGCGTTAAAGCCAGCAAAGGGGCTCCTAGAGGAATGATAGGGCCATGGGCTGAGAGATTATAAGCTGTGCTGCCTGCAGGGGTCGAGACCAAGACGCCATCACACACGAGCTCTTGCAGCCGCACAACGTCATCAACGCTAATTTGAATTTTGGCCGCTTGGCGAGTTTCTCGGAGAAGAGAGACCTCATTAAAGGCAAGACTTCTCATAATGCTTCCCCCATTGTGCTGAACGATCATCTCAAGAGGGTAAAGAGGGGTAGGTTTAGCTTTTTCAAGACGATCTAAAAGATCAAAGGGAGAGAACTCATTCATCAAAAAACCAACACTCCCACAATGAATGCCATAAATGGGAAGGTGTGTCTGGAGGTGGGCATGCATGGTCTCTAGCATAAATCCATCACCCCCCAGAGCAACCAGGATCTCTGCTTCTGTAGGCAAAACAGAAGGATATAAGGCTTCAAAGGTTGTTTTTGCTTTGAGGGCCTCTGGAGAGGATGAAGAAAGAAAAGCAATTTTGGGCATAAGGGAGTACTCTTTATAGTTGTTGTCATTGCGAGGAACGAAGTGACGAAGCAATGACGAATTAGGAAAATTGTGTTTCCTTATCCAAACCGCAGACTAACTTAAAAAGCATATCAGAATGGACAAGAAAAAACCAATCTGTAATAAAATTTTAACGGCCTCTTGTGATTAAGGGCTTGGCGTTGTTCTCTTTTTTTTGGCATACTGATACTATTATTGGCCCTACCTCTGACCTGATGGAGTAATATAAAAACTATGGCAGATCCTCGCTTTTATAAGAAAAAAGGCCCCTTTACACTAGCGGAGCTTGCAGAGTATGGCCAATGTGAGGTGGGTCGAGGGGATCCTTCTCTTCTCATTGAGGATGTAGCTCCTTTAGATGGAGCTGAAGCACGCTGCATTAGCTTGTTTAATAACGCAAAATATTCAGACGCCTTAGAAACAACAAAGGCCTCAGCCTGCATTTTGAGTGCGGACATGGCGAAACGTGTTCCCGATCACGTAGCGTTTTTAGTGGCAAAATATCCCTATCGCGCTTATGCGCTCATTGCGACGGCCTTTTATCCGAAAGAGCAAAAAGAGGGAGATATTGCTCCAACAGCCATTGTTCATCCGACAGCTAAGCTCGGGAAAGGGGTGGTTATTGGGCCTCAAGCTGTTATTGGAGCTCATGCAGAACTGGGAGATTTTGTCGAAGTGGGGCCTCTTGCCGTGATCGGAGAGGGAGTTGTGATTGGAGACAATTCCGTTATTGGAGCACACGTTTCCTTGTCCCATGCTCTTCTCGGGAAACACGTGCATATCAAGCCAGGGGCGCGCATTGGCCAAAGTGGATTTGGCTTTTTTATGGATCCAGGAGATATGGGAGGCCATGTGCCTGTTCCTCAATTAGGGCGCGTCATCATTGCCGATTATGTGGAAATTGGAGCCAATACAACGGTTGATCGAGGAAGTGGCCATGATACGGTGATTGGGCTTGGTACACGCATTGACAATTTGGTACAAATTGCTCATAACGTACACTTTGGAAAAGGGTGCGTGATGGTTGCTCAATCAGGTGTTGCAGGAAGCACGAAATTTGGTGATTATGTTGCCGCTGGAGGTCAAGTGGGGATCACAGATCATCTACAAATTGGAACAGGGGCACGCCTTGCAGCTCAATGTGGTATTATGCGCAATGTGGAGCCCGGAGAAGTTTTATGTGGAAGCCCAGCTATGCCTCTTAAAACATTTTATCGTCAAGTGGCGGTTGTGAAACGGCTGGAAGAAGAAACTCGAAAGAAAGGTTAATCAAGGGAGGAAGGTATGGCTCTCGCAGAAACTCGCAATACATCTATGGAAAATGAAATGCCTATTGAGTTAGGTTTAGACAAAATCATGCGTCTTTTGCCTCATCGCCCTCCCATGCTCATGGTGGAACGGTTAGAGAATGTGATCTCAGGAGAAAGCGCCGTTGGCATCAAGACGGTTTCTGCGGAGGATTGGTATTTTCAAGGCCATTTTCCCAAAAAAGCGGTTATGCCAGGCGTGATGATTATTGAAGCCTTGGCCCAAACAGCAGCGGTTCTTGCCATGCATACCTTAGACGTTTATGACCAAGAAAAACTTGTCTACTTTATGGGTGTTGATGAAGGGCGTTTTCGTAAGATGGTATTTCCTGGAGACACCCTGCATCTCGAGGTGCAAAAAACTCACAGGCGAGGACCAGTGTGGCGTTTCAAAGGGGTTGCAAAGGTTAATGGGGAAGTTGTTGCAGAAGTTATTAAAACAGCCATGATCGCGGATGAGTGAAGTTTCTTCCACGGTGTCATCCCCTGCTGTGGCGGGGATCTAGGGCTGGGGCAGAAGATAATTAGTAGTTTTTGAAAGTACCAAAAAGCGATTTTTTTGTTACTGTAATGGATCCCCGCCACAGCAGGGGATGACAATAGAAAAGAGTAAACCATGGCCATTTATATCCATCCAACAGCCATTGTGGCTGAAGGTGCCCACCTCTCTGAAGGAGTTTCTATAGGAGCTTATAGTCTTATAGGCCCTCATGTTGTTTTAAAGGAGAACGTCATTATTCATCCCCATGTAATGATTGAGGGACGGACAACCCTAGGGGCAAACACAGAAGTTTTTCCCTATGCTGCTCTTGGATTTGCCCCCCAAAGTGCGCGCTATAAAGGTGAGCCGTCTACCCTTGAAATCGGGGAAAAGTGCACCATTCGCGAGCATGTGACGATTCATCTTGGTACGGAAGCAGGGCGAATGAAAACAACAGTGGGCAATGGCTGTTATATTATGATTGGATCGCATATTGGGCATGATTGTTCTATAGGCAACTTCGTCACTATGGCAAACAATGCAACCCTTGGGGGGCATGTTACTGTTGGAGATTACGCCAATATTGGAGGACTTGCGGCTATTCATCAATTCACACGCATTGGCGCTTATGCTATGATTGCTGGAACAGCAGGGGTCAATGAAGATGTGATGCCCTTTGGAATGGTGATGACTGTAAAATCTAAATTAGGGGGATTAAACATTATTGGGATGAAGCGGAGAGGGTTTGAGCGTCAAGATATTCATGACCTTCGTAATGCTTATAAACTCTTATCTAAAGAACAAACAGGAACTTTAGAGGACCGGATTCAAAAAATTAAAGCGCTCTATGGAGATTGTCGTACGGTGAAGGACCTCTTGACGTTTATTGAAGAAGATCCAAAACGCCCCTTGTGCTTGCCCGCAGAAGATTGGGAGTTCGAGTCAAATGAGGCGGAGGATAGCCCCCGTGCAGCCTGCGCATAACCATCCTCCCATTGCTCTGTTGGCGGGAAGGGGAGATTTGCCCCGCCTCTTGATAGAAGTCTTTCAAAGCCAACAGCGGCCTTTTGTTGTTTTGGCCTTTAAAGGACAGGCAGATGAAGAGCTTGTCAGAAATATTCCTCACCTTTGGCTTTCCTTTGGAGAGGTGGGAGCGGCTCTCCATTATCTTCGAGAAAACAAAATTCAGGAATTGGTCATGGCAGGCGCTATTGCGCGGCCTGCGATGAGCGAAATTCGTCCCGATTGGGAAGGTATTAAGTGGCTTGCTAAACTTGGTACAAAAGCATTAGGAGATGATAATCTTCTTAAACTTATCATTGAATTGATTGAAGAACGTGGCTTTCGTATTGTGGGCCCCGATGATATTTTAACGGAGCTTTTAGCGCCTGAAGGCATCCTTACGTCTCTTGAGCCGGACGATCAAGGATGGAGAGATGTGGGCCGTGGACTTGAAGTGCTGTCCGCCCTTAGTCCCGTCGATGTGGGGCAAGCAGTTGTTATCCAAGAAGATCTGGTTATTGGAGTCGAAGCCATTGAAGGAACGGATGCTTTAATAGAAAGATCTAAATCTTTGCAACGACCCGGTCTTGGAGGGGTCTTAGTGAAAATCGCCAAACGTCAACAAGACCAACGTGTGGACCTTCCCACCATAGGTCCTGAAACAGTTCGTAAAGTCCTTGCGTCAGGGTTGAGAGGGATTGCAGTTGAGGCGGGTCGAACCATTCTCCTCAAGCGGGAAGAAACTCTACACTTGGCTCAAGAAAAAGGCCTTTTTCTTGTTGGTCTTGGGCAAGCTCAATGTCGCAGGTCCCTTTAATCTTTCTGGTTGCTGGTGAGGCTTCAGGTGATCAATTAGGGGCTGATTTGATGGTGTCTCTGAAGAGCCTTCAAAATGTCCGTTTTTCAGGAATTGGAGGGGAGAAAATGAAAGCCCAAGGTCTCCAGACTCTCTTCCCCATGGAAGAGTTGTCAATCATGGGGGTTTTTGGGATATTGCGCAATTTACCCCGCCTCTTACAGCGCCTTAGATTTACTATTGAAACGATTCGCAAGATGAAGCCTGACGTGGTTGTTACCATTGATGCCCCAGAATTTAGCTTTCGGGTGATGAAACGACTTCATAAATTTTCCACACGGCCTCGTTTGGTGCACTATGTTGCTCCTACCGTATGGGCGTGGCGACCGGGGCGGGCACGTAAAATTGCTCGGTTTCTTGACCACCTTCTCTGTCTCTATCCTTTTGAACCTCCGTACTTTGAAAAGTATGGTCTTAAATCGACTTTTGTGGGGCATCCTGTGGCGGAGGAGGTCTTTGAAAAAAGCAAGCGAGATCCAAACCTTTTGTGTGTTCTTCCGGGAAGCCGGCGTTCGGAAGTTGAAACTTTGCTGCCCATCTTTAAAGAGACGGTGGCCCTTTTGAAGAAGGATTTCCCTGATTTAAAAGTCGTCATTCCCACCCTCCCTTCGGTTGAGCCGTTGGTGAGGCAGAACGGAGAAGCATGGCCATGTGAGGTTCAAGTGGTTGTGGGAGATGATGCGCGTAAGGCAGCTTTTCAGAAAGCGTCAGTAGCGCTTGCCGCTTCAGGGACCGTAGCTCTCCAGTTAGCAGCGGCCCGTCTCCCCTGTGTTATTACTTATAAGATCGGGGCTTTCAGCGGTTGGGGCGCTAAGTTTCTTATAAAAACTCCTTGGGTGTGTATGGTGAATATTTTGTTATATCATCGTCATTGCGAGGCTCCGCAGGAGCCGAAGCAACCTAGGCTATGTATTCCTGGGTTGCTTCGCTGCGCTCGCAATGACGGGTTTCAACGCCTTTTTCCATGTATTCCTGAACTTTTGCAAGGAAATTGCACTCCTGAAAAATTAGCATCTGCTGTGGGCCTTCTTTTAAGAGACAAGAACGCCTGCACAGACCAAGAAAAAGCGATGCAGGAAGCTGTTGCCTGGTTGAGAGCCCCTCTCAAGGGTGCTGCAAAAGCGGTATTGGAGGAGATTTAAGAGCCTCACCCAAATGCAACTAAAAATAGTTGCATTTGAAAATTGTTTGTGCTACGATTAAGGGAGGTAAAAGATGGCATGACGCGTAAAGCGAAACTTATTAAAAGACTTTATCAAAAGCCAAAAGATTTTATGTGGGATGAATTGGTTACTTTGCTGACATCTTTGGGGTACGA
>JACPNY010000012.1 GCA_016185255.1 Pseudomonadota bacterium | reverse complement strand
CACACGGGGAAGAGAAGGGTCTCTTTTGAACACATCCATCATAGGCGCCACCTTAAAAAGAGACGAAGGTATGGTCAATGAAAAGAAAGAGGTGAGCTTTCACAAAATGTGACAAAAGGTTCAAGAGGCTGCGGAAGTGAGAATTCCTTTTTCTGTGAGAAGATCTTGGAGTTCTCCCATTTGATACATTTCTCGCACGATATCGCAGCCTCCTATGAATTCTCCTTGAATATAAAGCTGGGGAATTGTTGGCCAGTTGGTAAAGGTTTTTATGCCCTCTCTGATTTCCAGATCTTGCAGCACATCTATGGATTTAAAGTTAACGCCCAGCGCTTTTAAGATCTGGACAACCGTTGCTGAGAAGCCGCACATGGGGAATTTTTCATTTCCTTTCATGTACAAGACAATATCGTGTGAAGTTAAATCGCTGCGGATTTTATCAAAAACGTCAGACATAGTTACTCCTCAGGCGTTTGCGTTTTAAGAGACAGGGCATGGAGGCGTGTTCCCATATGACCTTCCAAGGCATCAAACACCATTTTGTGTTGTTGAATACGTGTTTTCCCATGAAAAGAAGAAGACGTAACCGTCGCTGCAAAATGATCATTGTCCCCAGCTAAATCTTTAATGTCGATAACAGCATCGGGAAAAGCTTTGAGAAGATACATCGTGAGTTGGTCTTGAGACATAGCCATCGCGTCACTCCTTATATGGTCTTATATAAGGAGAGACGGGGAGAGAATCAACGTTTATTCTTTTTTTGCCTCTAAAATTGGTTTAAGAATGTCGTCAATCTCTTGCAAGCTTAAGGAGCGTTTAAAAATTTTAGCATTAACAATAAGGGTTGGTGTTGCATCAATTTTATATTTCCGTTGTCCCTCAAGGCGGACTTGAATAATCTTATCTAACAGGTCTTGATTTTTGAGAGCGGATTCGAACTGCTCAGCTGAAATACCGTTTTGAGTCACAATTGATTTAAGCGCTGCTATAGGGTCAGAGGCAGAAAGCCATTTATCTTGGGTTGAGTAAAGAAGTTTCACAAAGTCTAAGTATTTAATTTCGCCTTTACACCAGGCCACTTGGTGGGCCTTAATACTGACCTGATCTCCAGGAAAATCACGGAAAATAATACGTACGTAGCCCGGATCTATATATTTTTTTTGAATTTCTGGAAGAACATCCTGGTAAAAGTGAGCACAGTGATGACAAGTCATAGAAGAATAATCAATGATTAAGACAGGCGCATCAGGTTTTCCTATGCTTATTTCAGGCAAGGGAGAAGGGCCAGCCTTTTCCTTGTTCGCTTGCACAACAGTGTTCAGCATGATTAAAAAAACTAAAGTTTTTATTATAAAGCGCATCGAAAATCTCCCTTAAGGTACCAAAAGAATAAGAAAAATATGGTCAGATGACAAGCCCCCTCTTACACAAGAACATTTAAAGTTGAGACTCTTGTAGAGTTTCTAAGAATTAGCTATGATTCTTGCCTCAACAAATGGGAGAAGAAAATGAAAAAAATTTATTTAGGTGTGTTATCTTTTGCAACTTTAGGATTTACAAACGGCGTTTTAGCTGACAATCCGCCAGCAACGGCTCCAGTCGTTCCTGCGGCTGCTCAATCAGCCTCTTCTAATTTTACACCGGCTCAAGTGGCGGAAATGGAAAAGGTGATTGGAAGTTACTTAGAAAAAAACCCCGACATCATCATGACGGCTATGCAAGCAGGGATGGCTAAGCAGCAAAAAGAAGCGGCTGCTAAGATGGAAAAAGCTGTTGCTGAAAACAAAGATAAAATCTTTAAGGTTGCGGCGGATCCTGTTGCAGGAAACCCTGAAGGAAAACAACGTTTGGTTGTCTTCTGGGATCCTTCTTGTGGATTTTGCAAAAAATTTCATGGAGAAATCGCAACACTCTTAAGCACCAATAAGGACGTTAAGGTTATTTTTAAGGACCTCCCCATTATGGGAGACAAGTCCGTGATGGCTATTAAAGCTCTGCTGGCTGCGAAAGAGCAAAGTAAATACGAGCCGCTTCAGAAAGCCGTTTTTGAGTCTACGAAGCCGCTTTCGAAAAAACAGCTTTTAAAAATGGCAAGCTCTCTTGGGATTGATACCAAGAAGCTTAAAATTGATATGGAGAGTAAAGCGGTACAAGCTCAGGTCGATGCAGCCCTTGATCTTGCAAAGACTCTTGGAATTACGGGGACACCTACTCTAATTATTGGTGAGACCAAGGTTGTTCCTGGGTACGTTAAAGCTGACGAATTAGAGAAGATGTTGAAAGAAGCTGCTGCTCTTCCCCCGGTTGCTGCGGATAGCCAACAAAAGAGCGGACAAGCTTCGTAGCTTACCTTAGTGTGTCGTCCCCGAGCTAGGAATTCTAGGATTTTCTTTTAAAATCAAGAAGGTCTAGTTGGGGATGATAAAAGAAGAATCAATGATGAGGAGAGGGAGTTGTTTTTGCGCTCCTAAACCGGCCAAGCACAACACCTGCCTTGACACAGTCCTCTGGGAAGGCGTCATTTGAGGGCTAAGCCCGGATGGCACATAATAAGGGTTCCTGAGGAGGCTTGGTGTAACCAAAGATTCATGAAATCTCGATAGGGAGCAAGGGGACGTAGGCTGTAGAGTCCTCCAAATTGAGAATTATGTCTTATCCCCTGATCCTTTAAAGCGCGAGACAATCCATAGGAAGCACCTTTTACAATAAGGGCTTTAACTTGGCTGTCAGCTCCATGGAGCATGGGAGTAAGTGTGCGTACATAAGGTCTTTTCGAGGGGAAGCGTTCTCTTATCACATTGATCAAAACATCTCTGATAACCGGAAAACTATGGATGTGCTGGTGACCATCGATGAAATCAGGCGGGTGCCCCATGGTATGCTCAAAACGATCGAGCTGCTCATGTAATCTCTTCTCAACAAACCCCTTATCTATTTGTCGTAAGAGGGCGCGTAAAAGCCAGTTATTCAGGGGCTGAAAGTAACTCTCTTTCCCATGAGTTAAATTAAAGTGTAACCCAATATCAAGATGAGTTTGGAAGGGTTTAAGAGCAGGTCCGTGATGAAGCCAGTCCTCTCCTGTTGTCATGCAACTTGTTGCGGAAAGCCTTTTGTTTGCTGCGAGTGCTAAAATAGCTTCGCTAATGTGAGGATCTTGCCCAAAATCGTCTGCACATAAAATGATTGTTTTGGCCATTTTCCCTCCAGCTTTAGCGAAAGGCCCAAAATTTAGATAAAATAAAGGTCGAGACTGAAATAAAAATCAAAACCATAAGGAGGGCAAGGTCATAGGGTAAATGTGTGGTTTGCAGTAAACCTGCATACATAAGCTCATTTATGCCGAAACTCGACAAGGCTATGATAAAAAAACGAAGGCTCGCCTGTTTGTGCGGCAGGTGATCAGCCGTAAATGTCCATTTATAATGTCCCCAATAGCTAACTTGAAACGCCAGAAGAAAACCCAAGACATTTGCGCCTAAGGGGGGGATTTCGCACGTCTTGACGAACAGCATGACAGAAAGCAAATGAACACTAAGGGCTGTTAGGCCTATAAGTCCAAAGCGTATTAATTGCTTTTTAAGCATAGGTGTTCTGTTGTTTGGGGAGTGTGGAATCATAGATCTCGGAGACGATATAAAGGGGTCGATTCTTCACTTCTGTAAAAATATGACTGATATATTCTCCTAAAATCCCCATGGCGATGAGTTGGAGTCCTCCTAAAAAGAGAACAGCGGCAACAAGGGTTGACCAACCGGGAAGGTCAGCACCAAAGAGAAGGGTTCGCATCACAATCCAAAATCCATAGGAGAAAGCAAAGAAGGATGTAAGAACCCCCACAAGCATTGAAATACGAAGGGGTAAGGTGGAAAAGGATGTGAGGCCAATAGCCGCTAGATTTGAAAGCTTACTCAGGTTATAGCTGGATTGTCCCGCTTGACGCTCTGTGACATCGAAAGGAATCCCAATACTTTTGAAGCCTACCCATGCGTAAAGCCCCTTCATAAACCGTGTGCGTTCGGGAAGGGTGTTGAGGGCGTCAATGGCCTTACGGTCAAGCAAGCGAAAATCGCCGGCATTGGGTTCAATGGGTATTTTCGCAATCCAATTGAGCAGCTTGTAAAATACGTAAGTAAAGGAGCGGCGGGCATACCCATCGTGACCCCTGTCCATGCGGACCCCATAGATCATGTCATAGCCTTGGTGCCAATAGCTTATAAATTTTTCAATTGTCTCGAAAGGATGCTGAAAGTCAGCATCCATAAGGATGGCTGCATCCCCTGAGGCGTGCATCAGCCCCGCAGTTAAGGCTTGTTCTTTCCCAAAGTTACGGGAAAATAAAACGCATTTCATGGGAATTTTTTGAGCCGTCTCCAGCATCAGCTTTCCCGTATTATCAGGACTTCCGTCATCCACAGCAATAATTTCATAGCGAATTGAAAGCTGGTCCAAGCTGTCTTTCAGGGATATCAGGAAGTTTGAAATGTTTTTTTCTTCCCTATAAGCGGGGACTATGAAAGAAAAGAGAGGATTTTTGGGTCTAGGGTAAGAGTCTCTTTCAGGGTGGTTATGGGGCATTCTGCTCACTTGCTTTTTTAAACAATATGGTTTTACCATATTGCTGCACTTTCACGAGCTTGTCACGCATCTGTTGGGGGAGATCATCAACTTTTCTAATTCGCATGGCAACAAAAAATTCCTCATTACTCTCTAACATTTTGCGAAAGAGATCCTCATGGCGGAGAAGAGGGAACGTTCCTTGTGAATAAAACTCTGCTGAATAACAGTTAGGGCAGTAATAGATAAGCTTGCTATCATTATGTATTTTCATAAATGACTGCACAAGACGTTGCTGATTATTAAGGGCTTCTGGAACAAAATGGGAATAGATCGTTATGGATAGCATAACAAGAGGAGTTATACAAACGGATGCAAAGAATGTCCGCTTGAGCCATTGGGATGTGCCTATGAGTGGCAATAAAAAATGTCCCATCAACACAGCAAAGGCAGGGATTCCTGGGAGAGAGTACGTCCAAATGATGTTCCGTGAGAATGTAAAAATCAGAAGAGGGGACAGGGCCCACAGGAGCAAATAGAGAACCCACCCATCTTCACTGGCAAAGAGAGTGCGCCAGTCCCGCCTACGTGCTCCCACGATTCCTATAAGCCACAGAGACCAAGGAAGTGTAGCGAGCAACCAAAAAACCCAGATAAATCCTAAAGGTTCTGCATGGGCATGACCATAGAGATCACCAGCCCAGCCTTTGACAAAAAAACGACTAAAATGTTCCCCGATAATGTAGTAGTTAAGAAATCCAGGGGTTTCAAGCTCGGCTAAGATATGCCAAGGCACGGCAAGGGCCAGCATAAGAAGTGTACCCGAGATCCAGGGGAGCTTTTGCCATACCTCTTTAAGGCGTAGCCCAATCATTGTCCACAGAAAGAGGGGACATCCTGTTAGAATTAAAGCAATGGGACCCTTCCCTAGCAAACCAATGGCAAGGCCAATAAAAAACAGATATTTCCATTTCAATCCGTCGTCTTCCTTGAGGGCATGCCAAAAAGCAACCATGGATAAGGTCGTGCCAAAGGCGAGAGCCATGTCTGTCATGACAGCAGCACTTGCAATATAAAAAAGGACGCCTGTCAGAAGAATAAGGGCACTTATGGTGGAGAGTCCATCTTGGCGCCGCGTATTGGCCAAATTCATGATAAGACCGACAAGCCCCAGCGAGAGAAGAAGAATAGGGAGCCTGGCGCCAAAGCCATTTACACCCAAGAGAGCCATGCCCCCCGCTGAGAGCCAGCTTGAAAGCGGCGGCTTGGCCCAAAAGGGAACACCATAGTCATGAAATAAAGTGATCCAGTTGCCTGACTCTAAGAGCTTGCGCGCAATCTCTGCATACCGTGCTTCTGAAGGATCAATAACAGGGAGAAAGAACGCTCCTAAAAGGCGGATGGCAATGATAATAGAAAAAAAGTAAAAGAAAAGCCTCGTGGAAGAGGAGTGGGGGGAGTTCTTAAGAAGGGTGGTCACGTTATCCTCATTCGTCCGAGTTCTTAATACATCATTCCGGGACTTAGAAAACTTAATCCTCTCCACGTCATTTGAGGAGAGGATTATCTATCCAATATCCACCTAATATACTCAACCAATCCTTAGAGTGCTATGAGAAATTACAGATATCTTACAGCTTAACAATATTAATCTGAGTCGTCATCTTGTGTTCTCTTGGTTGATGATGATGCTACTCTCTCTTTTTGTGGTGAGGACTGCCTTGACGTCATCCTTGAAGGATTTCTCGTTGAGGGTTGAGAGCGTGTTGTTTCATCATTTTGACCCATTATGAGTTGCATTCGCATGTATATGACTTGAGAGTCTGTTTTTGCAAAAAAATAATAATAACGTGATCCGGAAAAATAAGAAAAAGAAAACGTCTTAGGTGGTGCGAGTTTCCATTGTTGCTTTATTCCATTTAAGAACAAGGCAATATTGTTTTGCACATCGTCTAGAGCGTAATGTATAACCTTTCCAAAAAATCTATCTAGCGCACGTTCGTCAGGATAATCTTTCCATCCCGTGCTTGTACTAAACTTGTATTCTACGTCCCTATCGAAGGTTGGAGGCATTTGTTGTTCAACACCAAAAACTGTATTTTTACCCGTCCATACCTGGAGAGCTTCATGGCGTGGGAAGGTGGGATCATCGTCGTACCATCCGGGAATAGGTGGAGGTCCGCTTCTTGAGTGAACCACAAGAGAGGGTGCTGGAGAAGATAGGCTCGTCTCTTGGGGTAGCATTGTAGGAACGAGAGGAGACTGTCTTTGTCCAGTTAGGGGGAGCGAAGATGTAGTGTGGTCCTGTGGGAGAAAGGATTGTGGTGGTGGCAAGGTGGAGGTCGCTCCATATGCACCTGTTTCTTCAGAGTTGATAAGTCTATCTGTATCACGAGGTTTAACAGGTGTGCTGTTCCTCTCACGCTCTCCAGAATAACAACAACACCAGGGCCAACAACAAGCGAACGCTTGAGTTTGGAGACAAAGAGAAAATAAACTTACCAACAAAGTTATCAAAAGAAAATTTTTTCTTAAAGAAATCAGATGCATAAAGTTAACCTACCATATAAAATTAATTCATCACAAAGAAAGACTTAAAATCATCCAGATCATACTCGACACATTATCTGAGATCAAGGTTATTTACTGCTCATCCGTAAGAATGAGACTATTTTCTTTTCCTTTCCTTTTGATAAATTTAGGGGATACCTTTGGGCTCGTAGTTTTTTGAGAGGCTTTCGAGCTTGACTCAGGAGTTAGATTTCTTTCGTTAGGAGTCCTTGGCTGTAAAACAGGCGCTTTGGATTTCTTCTTGTTTAGACTACGCGTTCCAGACCCTTCCTTGCGAGTGGGACTCAAAACTGAGTCAGGAGTTCTAGGTTGAGTGTCTCGAGCAGGACTCAAAACTGAATCAGGAGTTCTAGGTTGAGTGTCCTGAGCGGGACTAAGAATTGAGTCAGGCGTTCTAGGTTGAGTGTCTCGAGCAGGACTCAAAACTGAATCAGGAGTTTTAGGTTGAGTGTCTCGAGCAGGACTCAAAACTGAGTCGGGCGTTTTAGGTTCGCGGTTAAGAGCAGGACTAAGGTCTGAAGGCGTTGAGGATTTCTTACGGCTAGAGCTTAGCGGAGGCGTTATAGGCTCGCGGTCGAGAGCAGGGCTAAGAAGGTCTGAAGGCGTTGAGGACTTCTTATCGCTCAGAGGCGTTACAGGCTCGCGATCAAGAGCGGGGCTAAGGTCTGAAGGCGTTGAGGACTTCTTATCGCTAGAGCTTAATGGAGGTGTTACAGGCTCGCGGTTAAGAGCGGGACTAAGGTCTGAAGGCGTTGAGGATTTCTTATCGCTCAGAGGCGTTACAGGCTCGCGGTCAAGAGCAGGACTAAGGTCTGAAGGCGTTGAGGACTTCTTATCGCTAGAGCTTAATGGAGGTGTTACAGGCTCGCGGTCAAGAGCAGGACTAAGGTCTGAAGGCGTTGAGGACTTCTTATCGCTAGAGCTTAATGGAGGTGTTACAGGCTCGCGGTTAAGAGCGGGACTAAGAATTGAATCAGGAGTTTTAGGTTGAGTGTCCCGAGCAGGGCTAAGAAGGCCTGAAGGCGTTGAGGACTTCTTATCGCTTAAAGGCGTTATATTAAGAACAGGCGATACGAATCGTTGAGCGTGGGAAACGCCTTCAATAATCCTAGTGGCAGCCTCCCTTAAGAGGCGAAGAGTATTAGGAGATAGGGGGGTTCCATAATCTCGTGGACTATTGGTCAGTGAGTCCGGTGTTACGGGTTGGTAATCACGTGCAGGGCTAAGGGTTTCAGGTGTTGTTGGGAAAGAAGAAAGTGAAACTTTTCTTTGTGGTGTTACTGGGGTTGTAGAAAGGGTGTTTTGAAGGCTTCTCTCTTCAAAGGAAGAGCTTTTTGGAGAGTCTGTATGAGTTGTCCAGAGAGGAGTAGAAACGCTGGGGAGGGAGCGCCTACCAAATCTCGTTTGGACAGTTGGAGAATCTAAAGAAACAGTTCTAATAGCAAAAGGTTCTTTTTTATTGTGGTCACCGCGAACGGTAGTAATGTCGTCATCAAGTTCCTCTCCTTCGAACAAGGAAAAAAGGTCTAAAGGAGCGAATATTGTGTCAAGAGAATGTTCTGATTGTTTTTGTTCTTCAAGGGAGCTAGAAGCTAACTTTTCCTCAGGTAAAGCAATCGGCGATGTGATTTGTTTTAATGACAAAGGACGAGGAATTGACACCTCTTTCTCTGAAAGAGGGGCGCTCATAAGAGCAGTCAATTCTTGTAAGGCGTCAGATTGTAAGACAATGGGCAGTCTTATCGGCTGAGTATCAGGAACAGAGAGAGTAGCTTCAACGGTATAGGCCTCTTCATCCGTGTCCGTACTACGAGACGCGTGTCTGAGAGAATCGGGAGTTACAGAAAGAGTGCTACCAGGAAGCTCATAAATGCCAAGGGTAGCAAGATCAAGGGTCAGTGGTGTGTCAATAGTAGAGCTAAGCTGCTTTGCAGGAGCCACGACGAGTTCCTGAGGTAAGGGCAAGGAAGAAGGCTGTCTGGTTTGTACAGGAGTCTTGGACGTTCCAGGAGAAACCCCGAGATCACGCGCGGCGCTTAGGATGTCAGGGATTGGCGTGTATGTCTGAGGAGAGTGAAGGGATACAACCTCTTCTACTTGATGGGTGAGCGTTAATATGGGTTGAGAGCTTCCGCCTCTTACGAGTGCATTTGAAGGATGAGACGTTGAGTCCAGCAGAGAACCAGTGAGAGAACGCTGCGTGGTGGGTTTTACAGAATCACCCCTTAAGAATGTTGGTAGGCCTTCGAAGGTTTTCCTAATCCATGAGGGGACAGGCGATGTGGATGTAACGCTTGCTGTGCCACGATTTGAAGCGGTTAAAAGGCGATGGAGAAGTGTTTGTGGACCCTGGCTTGATACTCCACGATGAGCAACAAGTTCTCCTTGTACACCTTCAGAAGTTTTTAAGGCTAAGGGGGTCGTAACAAAAGCGGCCAATTCGTTGAAAGAGTTGGAGTTCAAAGAAACAGTCATTGTGTGTGATTGAACATCAGGAGTAGAGAACGTGAGATCAAAGGTGTAAATATCTTGATCCGTTTGCACCTTAAAGGTGGATTCAGAAGAAAGGACGAGAGGCCTTTTCTGTGGTGAGTCAGCAAAACCCAAAGACAAGGGATCACGATGGGAGGTCTTTGTGAGCGAGTTGAGATCGATGGAAAAAGTTACCTCTCGTGGTGCACCAGGAATCTTAATACCAAAGTTAGCGAGATTGAGAGTCCAACTCACCATAGATCCAGGGGTCCTTTGAGACGTGGACATCCTAAGCGCCTGTGACTTCACAGGAACAAGCCCGAGTTCCTGAGTTTGAATGACATCTGCCGTTGAAAGTGTAACAGGAGGTAAAGTCTGCAAAGGAACGTTATGGGTTTCACTAAGCTCCGTGAGTGTAGGAGAGACGAGCCTTGTGATATTAGGAATTACCTCGTCTTGTTGAAGGAGAGGCTGAGAAACACCATCACTAAGCTGAGTGGTTGGATCCATCCCGTGTGTCTGATGAACGGGGAGATGGAGAGAAGAAGTTAGGATGGACGTAGGCTGCTTTGTAAGCTTAACCTCTTGTGAAATTCCTGTCTTGGCGATGGCTACTATTGTTTGTGCATGCTCGAAAAGTGGAGGAACATGGAGAGGCGTATGGGAGACCTTTTGTTGAGTTATGAGACTTGTTTCAATAAAGTTGCTTTCTACAACGGTCTCTAAACGTAGCTCTTCATGTGAAAACTCTTGGGCTTTTTCTAAAATCGGGGTCTTCATGAGAGCCAAGGAAGCAGGCTTTTGTCCCCCAAAGGCGCGTGGTACGCCATATTGTTGAAGGTGGTTATGGATAAGAGATGTTGGCGCTGATTCTGGATGTGTTGTAAGCCCAGTATTGTATAGAATCTCCATCTCGCCGGTACCTTCTAGGAGTGGCATACCCTTAGAAAGAGGGGGGATATGGACAGAAGACGCTAGGACAGGATTGGGCTGTATGAGAACTGGAGCTCTTAGTAGGGACTCTGGCTTAGTCTCGATGGATTGAGGAAGTATTTCATCGGATGTCCTGACGGAATCCCTCATGAAAACCTGGAGAGGAGATTTTAAGGCTTCAATAAACGAAGAAGTCCCAGGGACAATGGATTGAGTTCTTATGGCTAAGGGTAACTCACTTGGCTCAGCTGTCATCGAGGAGGTGCGGAGTAAGGCTGCAAAGTGACGAACGAGAGCTAGTTGTTGCGGGTGTTGTAGAGCACGATGAGTGATGAGAGACCCTTTTTGTGGCGAGTCAACAAAACCCAAAGACAAGGGAGCCTTAACAAAAGAAGCTAATTCGTTGAGAGACTTAGGGTCCAAAGAGAGAGTAAAGGATTTCGCTGGAACGTTAGGAGAAGAAAGGGTGATATTAAGGGTATAGATCTCTTGTGGTATGTACTCCTCGCCTGAAGAAAGAACGAGAGCCTTTTTCTGTGATGAGTCACCAGAATCCAAAAACAAGGGAGCTCTACGGACAGTCTTTTTAAAAGAGTCGAGATCGACAGAGAAGGTTACATCCTGTGGAAGGCCGAAAATCTTAAGGCCAAGGGAAGCGGGCTTGAGAATCAAGGTTCTTGAGGATCCAAAATTCTGCTGAGGGGCGTGAAGACCAAAAGGCTGTGACTTCACAGGAACAAGCCCTAAGTCCTGAGTTTGAATGACATCCGCCGTTGAAAATGTAACAGGAGGCAAAGTCTGCAAAGGAACTTCAAGAGTTTCGTTAACTCCAATGGCTTTAAGAGGGACGAGGTCGTGCGTACCATGAGTTAGGGGAAGATGAGAGACATCCTTTGTGAGATGAGCTTTTAAGGTGTGGCGCACCAAATGAGTGGAACCTGCTGTGAGACCCAAAGAGGGAGGCATTTGTGGTTTAAGAACAGGAGATCCAAGAGAAGTAAAGAGCCTTGGGTGGAGGGTAGGAGATACATCAATATCAAGAACGTGTGATGATCCTAATTTGTTCCTGTGTTCAAATACATCCGGTTCGTGTTTGTCCGTTAAAATAGTGATTGGGAGCAGCTCTTCATGAGGATGATCTTCTTCCAAAGTCTTTGCTAGTACTGAAGTCAGGAGCCCATCTCTTTGTTCACCCAGGACGTGTGGTGTTGTCGCGTTGTGTTGAGGTGTACCCTCTTTGTCGAGACGGTCTTCTAACTCTAGGTTTAGGAAATGATGAGCAAAAACTGAACCAATTTCAGAGTTGTCTTCCAAAATGGTGTCTAGCCCTAGTTCCTCAAAGAGAGGTTCTTGGTCTCTTTCCAAAATCTTAGATGCCACTGGAGGCAAGAGCTCATCTCGTTGGTCAACAAGGGTGTGTGGAGTCTTAAGTGGTGAGTGAACAAACTCCTCAAAGAGAGGTTCTTGGTCTGTGTTTAACGTATTTACTCGTTCTGGAACGAGAACGTTAGAGTCGTGTTCAACAGGAGTATGCAGTTTTATAGTGCCTGGTTGCGGCGTACTCTTTTCGAGAGGGCGTTCTACATCTTGTCTTGGTAGAGCCTGCGTGAAAACGGGTACGATGTCAGGACTGTCTTCTAATGCAGTTCCTAGACGCAGCTCCTCATAGGAAAGTTCTTGAGCGCTTTCTAAAATCTTACCTACCATTGGAGGTAGGAGCTCAAGATTGCGTTCACCAAGAATGAATAGGTCCTCAGATGTCGTATGGGTGTGCTCTGTGTGTTGATGTTCTTGACCTTTTTCTAAGATCTTAGATGCCACTGGAGCCAAAAACTCAGTCCCTTGTTCTACAAGGGCATATTCCGTCGTAAACAGTGAGAGAGAAAGCTCTCCATGGGCAAGCTCCTCATGAGAAAGGTTTTTGTCCTTGTCTAAAGTCTCAAGTGATGGAGGAAGCAAAAACTCAATGCTTTTCTCGACAAAGCTGTGCGAGTCGCCATTTCTTGGCTGGTCAGAGACAGTTAAAAATAATGTAGGATCTGAAGAGCTTAGTTCTGCCTCCCTTGGAGTTTGTAGAGAAGGCTCTTCTCCATAGTTTTTTTGTATTTCTTTTGCGCCAAAAGCCTTGGAAAGAACGGGTATTGATGGCTGACTTTGTTCTGTGGTCTCTAGTCTTTCGGAGACGATATCTTGCGCCACTATTGAAGAACTCACCACGGAAAGAGGATTTTCTTCTATTGGCAAAATAGAAAGAAGAGTTTCTTGTAAATGGTTTTCTACCTTTGCTGGGCTAACCAGCGTGTTTTTTGACTCAAAGGGAAGAACCGGTTCACTCTTTGACGTAATGGGGGATAAGTGAGGGAGAGTTGTTTCTGTCTCTGTTTTCTTTAGGGGAACAGATGGAAGCGGTTGAGCAAGGGCTAAAAGCAAGTCTTTGAGTGAGGCGGTCTGTTGTGTAGGAGCTGGCTTGAGAGCTAGGGGGGCTGTGGCTTCACGGGCTAGGGTTTTTTGAAGATTAACAGGAACGACCGAATCAGATGGAAGCGGTTGAGCAAGGGCTAAAAGCAAGTCTTTGAGTGAGGCGGTCTGTTGTGTAGGAGCTGGCTTGAGAGCCAAGGGAGCTGTGATTTCACGAGCTAGGGGTTTTTGAGGGTTAACAGGAACGACCGAATCAGATGGAAGCGGTTGGGTAAGAGCTAAAAGAAAGTCTTTGAGAGGGGCAGAGGGTTGTGTGGGAGCCGGCTTGAGAGCCAGGGGAGCTGTGGTTTCACGAGCTAGGGGTTTTTGAGGGTTAACAGGAACGACCGTACCAGATGAAAGCGGTTGGGTAAGAGCTAAAAGCAAGTTTTTAAGAGAGGGAGACGGTTGCGTTGGCGTTGATCGCAGAGTTTGCAAGGGATGTCCTTGATGTTTCATAAGCGTTAAAAACTCTGGCTTGACGTGAGCCGGCTGTATGAAAGTTGACATCTGATGTGTAAGAGGTTTTGCTGAGAGCAGATTTTGCTTTAGCTGTGGCCTTGTTAAGATGAGTCTTGAAAAATCTTTCGTTTCCAAGGGAGTTGGGAAAACTCCTCCTTTTCTTGCCCCCCCTGTCAGAGTAAGAGGAATCAGCCTTCTTTCTTCTAGGGTACTGTCTTTGGCGTATACTAAGTCAACATCTACCAAACAACTTGTAACACCAAGCGCAAATGCAAATCTTTTCATAAAATTAAACCTATTTAATCCCTTGAGTTTTATTCTTCATTTTTTAGTTAGAAAGAAGCTGCAAAAGCACCTCAAATGCTCTCAAGCAAGTCTGTCACTTTGAACTTATGTCAAGCGACAGCAAGAAAAAGGATACTTTTTGCAACACCTTCTAGGAAAACTAAGACTATAATTTTAGCTAATTTTTAATGGTTTTGTCTAGCTCTAATTTCAAATCTTTTCGAGCATGTTTTTGAGGTTTATGTCTGTTTCCCAAGGCTTCTTATAATTCCCCGTAAGGTGCGGATTTCTTGCTCCGTTAGGTGAGCTCTCTGAAAAATATTACGAATATTGCGGACCATGGTGGGGCGTTTCTTCTGGTGACGTAAAAAACCAGACTTATCGAGTTCTTGTTCCAAATGGATAAAAAGGTTTTGAAGGTTTTCACGGGTGGCAAGCTTTGTGTGGCCTGTCCGAAAAACTTGAGGAGGAAAAGAGGTGAGTTGAGTGAGCCACTCATAAGCGATGAGAACGACAGAATGAGCTAAATTAAGCGAAGGGAATGTGGAATTTGTGGGGATTTTAATGAGGGCCTCACACAAAGAAATATCCTCACTCACAAGACCACAGCGTTCTCCCCCAAATAAAATTCCCACTTTTTGGTCTTCTGTTGCTGTTAAAGCAAGAGATTCAAGAGCGGCCTCAGGCGTATAGATGGATTTAATCATATCATGAGGGCGGGCAGATGTTGCAAAAACACGATTTAAATCCCAAATCGCGGCAGAGGTCGAGGAAAATACCTGAACATTTTCGAGGATTTGATTAGCCCCTGCAGCAGGGGCGATGGCTTCTGGGTTGGGCCACCCATCTCGTGGGCGGACAAGCCGTAAATTCAAGAGACCAAAATTTAACATAGCTCTTGCCACAGCTCCAATATTTTGGCCGAGCTGAGGCTCGACAAGAATAATCGTTAATGTAGTTTTCGTCACAAACCCTCATTTATTGTTGGCGCCAAATTGTACCATCAGGACCATCTTCTAAAAGAATCCCTTTTGTTAAGAGCTCATCCCGCACTCGATCCGCTTCTTTAAAATCTTTTTCGGCCCGTGCGCGATTGCGAGCTTCAATAAGCAACAAAATTGTTTTTTCTTCAAGTCCTGTGTTACGCTTAAACCAAATTTCTGGATCTTGTTGTAAAAGTCCAAGCCAAGCTCCGCTTGCTTTTAAGGTAGACGCCAACTGATTTTTTTCAGCGTTACTTGAGGCCTTATGAAGGTGAGTTGCAATCTCATGGAGACCAGAAATGGCAAGGGGTGTATTGAGATCATCCTCAAGAGCCATTTTAATAGGTTCATATACGGTGGCGTCTTCGCTGATTTCCCGTCCTCTTAAGGCATTATAAAGGCGATCGAGGCTTTGATGAGCTTGGGTGACCCCGTGATCCGTCCAATCCAAGGGTTGGCGATAATGGGAGGACAAGAGAACAAGACGAATAATCTCTCCGGGGATTTTCTCGAGAAGGTGATGAACAGTGATAAAATTACCCAAAGACTTGGACATTTTCTCTCCGTTTACCGTCAACATCCCATTATGCATCCATGTTTGCGCAAAGGTTTGGGGGCCAAAACAGGCTTGGCTCTGCGCGATTTCATTTTCATGATGAGGGAAAATAAGGTCGTGTCCACCTCCATGAATATCGAAGGTTTCTCCTAAATATTTGAAAGACATGGCCGAGCATTCAATATGCCATCCGGGACGCCCATATCCCCAGGGGCTCTCCCAACCGGGGACGCCTTCGGGAGAAGGTTTCCAAAGAATAAAATCTTCCGCGTCTCTTTTGTAAGGAGCCACCTCTACACGTGCACCTGCAATCATTTCATCATGATTACAGCGGGAAAGGCGTCCATAGGACGGAAAGCTTTTGACAGAGAAAAGGACATGGCCTTGACTTTCATAGGCATGACCTTTTGTAATAAGGCTTGCAATCATGTCGATCATTTCACGGACATGCTGCGTTGCGAGCGGCTCCTTATCTGGGGGCAGATTCCCTAAGGCTTTCATATCGTCCTGAAAATAGC
Organism: Pseudomonadota bacterium; assembly: GCA_016185255.1. Taxonomy (GTDB): domain Bacteria; phylum Pseudomonadota; class Alphaproteobacteria; order UBA9655; family UBA9655; genus UBA9655. Next base: position 1,951 of record JACPNY010000012.1, on the reverse strand, counting down.
GCGTTGTTCGTTGTGTTAGCTCAGCAATATCTTCTTTGTTGTCTTGAGCGGCTTTGATAATTTTGTCATCAATGTCCGTAATATTTCGGATAAACGTGATTTTTGGATAGAGAGACCGTAAGAGTCGACCCAACACATCAAAAACAACCGTTGGGCGTGCGTTCCCAATGTGGGCAAAGTCATAGACCGTAGGACCACACAAATAAAGGCGTATATTATGGGGATCTAGAGCAACAAAAGTCTCTTTCTGACGGGTGAGTGTATTATAGAGAATAAGTGGCATTTTTTTCTTAGCCTCTTGCCGTTTGAAGTCGGGTCAATACCTTGGAGCGTCCCATTAAGAGAATCAAGTCTTTTAATTCAGGGCCGTGTTCTTGTCCGGTTAAGGCATGTCTTATTGGCATAAAAAGCTCTTTACCTTTAAGATCCGTTTCTGCTTTCACTTCTCCCATCCAAGTTGAAAAAGTGCTTTCATCCCAAGGCTCTAGAGGTAAAAAGTGCTCGGCTGTTTCTAAAAGGCTTTTATTTTCAACAAGAAATGATTTGTGGCCATAACAAATTGTGTCCCATTCTTTAATATCTTGAAATTTTGTTATATTTTTTTGAACTAATGCCCAAAAGGCGGGTGTTGATCCTTCTATTCCCATACGGTCAAGACGTGGCTTAATATGTTCAAAAGAAAGCATCTGGAGAATTCTACTATTCATCTGCCATAAATCGTCAGGGTCTAATCGAGGGGACGCTCGCCCAAACTTATGGATATCAAAGTCTGCTAAAATACCTTCTAAACTAGTGTGAGGCGTTATAGGATCTGAGGTTCCGAGTTTTGCTAAAAGGCTGTTGATAGCCAGAGGCTCCAGCCCTTCTTTGCGAAGTTCCACAAGGCTTAAACTTCCTTCCCGTTTCGAAAGACCTTCTCCTTTACTTCCAGAGATAAGAGCTAGGTGGCCAAAGTGGATGGAATGAGGTTTGCCACTGAGCGCTTCCATAATTTGGATTTGAACCGCTGTGTTCGTCACATGGTCTTCTCCGCGCAGAATATGGGTGATCTTCATGTCTAAATCATCAACTGATGTAGCGAGAGTAAAAACTGGAGAGCCATCTTCTCGGATTAAAATAGGATCATTCAGGAGGTCCCCTTCAAAGGCAACATCTCCTCGAACCAAGTCATGCCAGCGGATCTCCCCCTTTTCCATTTTAAAGCGCCAGTGCGGTTTTCTTCCGTCTATCTTATATTTCTCAATGTGAGAGGGAGTTAGAAAAAGAGCTGCCCTATTATAAAGAGGGGGCTTTCCAGAAGAGATCTGGATCTTCCGTTGTAAGTCAAGTTCTTCTGGGGTTTCATAGCAGGCATAGAGGCGCCCCTTATCTTTAAGAAGGTCCGCCGCCTTTTCGTAATCTTTCAGGCGATCTGATTGTTTGACCACTTCATCATAGGCAAGACCCAACCACAGCAGATCTTCTTGAATTTGATCGGCATATTTTTGTTGAGACCGCGTCGCATCTGTGTCATCAAGACGTAAGATAAAATGACCTTGATGAGCGCGGGCATAGAGCCAATTGATAAGAGCTGTACGGGTGTTTCCTAAATGGAGATACCCTGTAGGGGACGGAGCAAAGCGGAGTTTTATCATGGTATAAGAGCCATCGTTGTATATTTGCAACTTCCTGAAAGTTTTTTTAACAAATCATTAAAATTTTTCTAATCACAGGAAGAAGCTATGATATGAGTATTCGTGCTAACTTTCAAGAAAGGATATTAAATATGAAGAAAGTTTCTTTATTCGCACTCGTACTCTCAACTGCAGCAACTTGGGCATCCGCACAAGCACCTGTTGCAGTAGCTGCTCCTGGTGCTGTTCCAGTTGCAAATCCTTGCCCATGCCCAAAGGCTTTCCAAGGCTTCCATCTTGGTGGTAACGTTGGATATGGCGTTGGATATGTAAAAACA
>JACPNY010000080.1 GCA_016185255.1 Pseudomonadota bacterium | reverse complement strand
TTTCTTAAAGAATAAACTTCGATAAATCTGAATTTTTCGCCAAATCGCCCACGGTTTTTCTGACATGCTCAACTGTAATAACTGCGGCTTCTCCACTTTTGTCGGATGCTTCAAAGCTGATATCTTCTAAGAGCTTTTCAATAACCGTATGAAGGCGCCGGGCGCCAATGTTTTCCACATTTTGATTGACTTCGGCGGCGAGGGAGGCAATTTCGCGAATCGCGTCCTCTTCAAAGTTTAAAGAAAACTCTTCTGTTTTTAAAAGAGCTTGGTATTGCTTGATAAGATTAGCTTCAGGCTCTGTTAAAATTCGTACAAAGTCTTCAATGCTTAAGGCTTTAAGCTCAACCCGGTTAGGAAGACGTCCCTGAAGTTCTGGAAGAAGGTCCGCAGGTTTAGCCATATGGAAGGCCCCTGAGGCAATAAAGAGGATATGGTCCGTCTTTACGGTTCCATACTTTGTTGAAACAACCGTTCCTTCGAGCAAAGGCAAAAGATCGCGCTGGACACCTTCTCGGCTTACGTCCCCTCCTGCGCGTTCAGAGCGTGCGCAGATCTTGTCAATTTCATCAATAAAAACAATGCCGTTTTCTTCAACGGTCCGAAGGGCTTCGCTTACGACCTTATCCTGGTCTAAAAGCTTGTCACTTTCCTCTGCGATTAAAGCCTCTAGGGCTTCAGAGACAGACATTTTTCGCTCGATGGTGCGGGGAGCGCCCATGCGGCCAAACATATCCCCTAAATTAATCATTCCCATTTGAGCGCCGGGCATTCCGGGAATGTCTATGGTTGGCATTTGAGGGTTGTTGGTATCCTGAAATTCGATTTCAACTTCCTTCTCATCAAGCGCGTGGTCTCTTAGGTTTTTACGAAATTTTTTGCGCGTTTCTTCACTTGCATTTTTTCCCACAAGAGCGTCCAAAACGCGCTCTTCTGCGAGCACTTCAGCTTTTGCACGGACTTCCCGCCTGAGGCGGTTACGGGTCATGTTAAGAGAAAGATCCACAAGGTCGCGAATCATTTGCTCGACATCACGCCCCACATACCCCACTTCCGTAAATTTGGTGGCTTCTACTTTAATAAAAGGAGCTTCTGCAAGGCGTGCCAGACGACGTGCAATTTCGGTTTTTCCCACACCTGTTGGACCTATCATGAGGATATTTTTGGGCAACACCTCGTCGCGCAAATGGTCATCTAACTGAAGGCGTCGCCAGCGATTGCGGAGAGCAATGGCGACCGCTCTTTTCGCGTCTTCCTGGCCCACAATATAGCGATCAAGTTCAGAAACAATTTCTCGAGGTGTAAAGTGAGACAATCTCATGTTTTATCCTTTAATACTTTCAATGGTAAAGTTTTTGTTAGTGTAAACACAAATGCCGGCCGCAATGGTCATGGCTTTTTCAGCTATGTCTTGAACAGACAGGCCGTCCATATCAATTAAAGCGCGAGCTGCTGAAAGGGCATAGGGGCCGCCTGATCCAATCCCAATAAGGCCGTCTTCCGGCTCTAGGACATCTCCTGACCCGGTGAGAATAAGAGAGTTTTTTGCATCCACCACAGCCATCATGGCTTCAAGGCGACGAAGGTAGCGATCTTTGCGCCAATCCTTAGCGAGTTCTACACACGCACGCACAAGTTGATGGGGATTTTGTTCAAGTTTTGCTTCAAGGCGTTCGAACAGAGCAAAGGCATCAGCTGTTGAGCCTGCAAAGCCAGCAATTACATCCCCTTTTCCTAAGCGGCGTACTTTTTGAGCATTAGCTTTGAGGATCAAATTTCCCATAGAAACTTGACCGTCGCCCGCAACGACAACCTCATTTCCCTTACGAACAGAGATAATGGTTGTCCCATGCCATGCGCTCTTTTCACTTTCCATTATTGGTCCTTTTTTAAAAATATGTTAATCTGTGTAAGATAAGATCTCCGAAGACATTTGTCATCCTTCACGTCAGATTATTATTCTGAGTGTGAGTTATAAGAGAAGAGGCTCTCTCATGGAATATGATAAAAATAATATCTTTGCCCGTATTCTTCGAAAAGAAATCCCCGCTAATGTTGTTTATGAGGATGACTATGCCTTAGCTTTCCATGATGTTAATCCGAAAGCGCCCATTCATATTTTAGTGATCCCTAAGGGAGAGTTTATTTCTTTTTATGATTTTATGGAAACAGCCTCTCCTGGTCTTGTGGTTGGATTTTCAAAAGCCATTCATCACGTCCTTCACGCCTTCGATTTGCAGGAAATGGGGTTTCGACTTCTCTCTAATTACGGTGTACATGGAGGACAGGAAGTTCCTCATTATCATGTTCATATCTTTGGAGGAAGGCTTCTGGGGCGGATGCTGCCAGAAGGATGACTAAAAAAGCAGACAAAAAAGACAAACTAATTGCTGGGTGGCGCGAGTGGGCTCAACTCCCTGAACTTGGCGTCGAAATGATTAAAGTCAAGATTGATACGGGCGCAAAAACCTCATCCATTCATGCCTTTGATATTTTCCCCTTTACGTATATGGGGAACGACTGGGCACAGTTTGACATTCATCCTATCCAAGATAACGATCTTATTATCCATACCTGTGCTTGCCCTATTGTAGATTACAGGTGGATTACAAGCTCAACGGGGCATAGGCAGCAGCGCTTTATTATTCAAACAAGTTTTACAATGGGAGACTTTTCTTCCCGAATTGAAATTTCTCTGGCCAATCGTGATGAAATGGGTTTTCGAATGTTGATCGGACGCAATGCCCTGAAAGGGGAAGTGCTGGTGGATCCGAAACATTCTTTTCTCTTAAGTCACAAGGCATTATTAATAAAAAAGTAAAGTTATTTAGGCAAGATAATACAATGAAAATCCTTATGATGGCCCGAAATCCTACCCTTTATTCCCATCGACGTTTAGTCGAGGCGACGCTTGCGCGCGGCCATACGATTGACGTTATTGATACCCTTCAGGTGTATATGAATATTGAGACTCATCACTCTCAAATTAAATATAAGGGGCAACTACTTGAAAAATATGATGCGGTTATTCCCCGCATAGGGGCGTCGATTACGATGTATGGGCTTGCTGTTTTACGCCAGCTTGAGATGATGGGCGTGTGGTCACTGAATGACTCAGTTGCTATCGGGCGTTCACGGGATAAATTGCGCTCAATGCAACTATTGGCTCATAAAGGGATCGATCTTCCTGTGACTGCTTTTGCCCATTCTACAAAGTATACAGAAGATATGATTGATATGGTGGGAGGATCGCCCGTTATTATCAAACTTTTAGAAGGGACTCAAGGTCTTGGGGTTGTGCTCGGAGAAACCTTTGCTTCTGCGCGGAGCGTGATTGAAGCTTTTCGAGAGCTTAACGCGAATATTCTGGTTCAAGAGTATATAAAAGAAGCCCAAGCGATGGATGTTCGATGCCTTGTGGTTGGAGGTAAAGTTGTGGCTTCCATGAAGCGCACAGGTCCTCCGGGAGACTTTCGGTCAAATCTTCATCGAGGAGGGACGGCAGCAGGTGAAGAAATTACGGAGGAAGAGCGTGCCATTGCTGTGCGAAGTGCTATGATTATGGGGCTTAATGTTTGTGGTGTGGATTTGCTTCGGACAAATCGAGGGCCCGTTGTCATGGAAGTGAATTCTTCTCCTGGCCTTGAAGGGATTGAAAAGGCAACAGGCGTTGATATTGCGGGTAAGATTATTGAATATGTGGAAACCCATGCCATGTCCCCTAAAGGGAAAAGCAAAAAGATGACGCGTGCGGAGGAGCGGGGAAATTAGTGAACCTGAGTTTTGGATAAGGGGCACATCTTTTTGTTTTTAAACAATATATTATGTCATTGCGAGGAGTGATACGACGATAACTATACTCATTGTTCTTGAAGTTGCCTTTGTCTCGGTGTCATCCCCTGCTGTGGCGGGGATCCAGAAAATGACTGGATTCCCGCTTTCGCGAGAATGACACTGAAAGATAATTCTCATAAGGTATATTCAAGTACAAGGAGTATATCTGTTTTATACGAGCGAGTTTAATTTCTTATCCAAAACTCAGGTTAGTGAGGAAATTTTATCTTGAAAAACAGTACGTTTTGAATATTATTTTTTATTCAAAAAATGACTTGCTTTTATTTTATTTATATGTTACATTGATAATTAGGACGGAGAGAGTATTTTGATGCTCAACACATCACTTTATTGCTCCGTCCTTTTTTATGTCTCCTAACCACCCTTTCACAAGACGAATTGGACTGCTCTCCATAAGAGATGGTGCGTGCCCACAGTCTGGGAGAGTGATGACTTTCGCCTTAGGTTGAAAATAAAGCATTTTCGTAATAACGTCGGGGGGGAGAAAGTCTGACTGTTCCCCACGTAAGACTAAGATAGGACAGCGGATAGATTGCCAATAAGTCTCAAGATGAAGGGCTGGTGTTGGTTGATTAATAAAATTTTCGCCAATGGCGGGGTCATAGGCAAGCCGTAGGGCGCCTGTTTTGCTTGCGAGAGTGCTATATTTTGTAATGTGATTCCACTTTTCAGAATCTAAAACACCAATGGAGGAAAGGATTGTCTGAAAATAACTTTTTGCGTCTTCAAAGCTAGAAAAACCATGATCATTACGGGCGTAAGTGCCGATGCGGTGGAGAGCTAGGCTTGGAACGATCATCCCCACATCATTTAAGATAAGACTTTTTATAGGACTTAAGGGTTGAGCAGCTAGCATCATCCCAATAATTCCCCCAAGAGATGTGCCTAACCAGTGAATGTCTTTAGCTCCAATACGTGCCAGAAGAGTAACCATGTCGCTCATGTACTGTGTAAAGTTATAAACAAGCGCATTGCCAACATAATCGCTCTTTCCACGTCCGATAAAGTCAGGGCAAATAATACGATAGGTTTTTTGAAGATCTTTTGCGAGATAGTCAAAATCTCGAGAGTTACGGGTGAGAGCATGGGTACATATTAAAACGTTGGGGTTATCTTTATCACCCCACTCCACATAAGCAAGCTTGTGAAAACCTTGAGGGCTAAGACCCCAGTAGAAATTTTGAGATGGTTCTTCTGCCAATGTGGTTGTTGCGCACAAAGCTTCCCCCTTTACTTTTATTGTCTTTCTAGAGATCATACACCATAACTTTAAAAATAGAAAATGGAGGTTTTATGCCATCAACTCCCTCTATATCGGTGATAGGCTCAACCTTAACGCCCCTTGCTCTTGTTAAGCACCTTGAAAATAAGATTTTGATTGATGGAAAGCTTATAGCCCCTAAGAGTAAACAAACATTTTCTGTTCATAACCCCGCAACGATGGAGGTTATTGGGCAAGCAGCTGAAGCTCATGAAGAAGATGTGGATGCGGCAGTTGAATCTGCACACAGAGCTCAAAAAAAGTGGCGTCATATGGATGCAGCAAAACGCGGACATCTTGTATCTCAATGTGCGGATCTGTTAGAGGAGCATGCGGATGAGCTTGCGCGGCTTATGACCCTTGAAACGGGGAAAGCATTACGGACGGAAAGCCAAGTTGAAGCAAAAATTTTTGCGAATACTTTTCGCTTTTATGGGGGGTTAGGCCTTGAAATAAAAGGAGAAACGATTCCTTTTAGTGATTCAATGCTAGCCCTGACGATTCGTGAACCTTTAGGGGTGATTGGGGCGATCATCGCGTGGAACGTTCCGCTGTTACTGATGTCTTTGAAGGTGGCTCCTGCCCTTGTTGCAGGGAATACGGTTGTTATTAAATCGGCAGAAGAAGCTCCCTTTGCTGTTTTAAGAGCAGCGGAGATTATGAATACGATTCTTCCCCCCGGTGTGCTGAATATGATTTCAGGAGATGGCCCTACAACAGGAGCAGTCCTTGTTCGCCATCCTAAAGTGGCAAAGCTAACCTTTACAGGGTCTGTTGAAACGGGCAAGGAAATCTATAAAAATTCTGGCGACAAGCTTGTTCCTGTAACACTGGAACTTGGAGGAAAGAGTCCCATGATTGTTTGTGAAGATGTTGATCTTGAACAAGTGGTGTCTGGGGCTTTAGCAAGCATGCGCTTTACACGTCAGGGACAAAGTTGCACGGCTGCGAGTCGTATTTTTGTTCATGAAAAAATATTTGATCCTTTTTTGGTACAGTTCAAAGAAAAGCTGAATGCTCTTAAAATGGGAGATCCGATGGACGCTGAAACGGATATAGGGGCCATTATTTCTCCTGGTCAGCATGAAAAGATTTTAAAGTACATAGAAATTGGTAAGGCTGAGCCTGGAAGTGAGGCTCATGAATGCTCCGAGCTTCCGCAAGACCCAAAGCTTTCCAAAGGACTTTTTGTGCGTCCTGTTCTCTTTACAGGCCTCCCTAACTCCCATCAGGTATGCCAGGAAGAAATTTTTGGTCCTGTGACCGCACTTATTCCCTGGACGGACTTTGATGAAGTTTTGGATCAAGCAAATGACTCAGATTACGGCCTTGCAGCAACCTTATGGACAAATAATCTTCAACTTGCCTTAAAAGGCGTTCATCAATTGGAAGCAGGATTTGTCCAAGTGAATCAAAATGTTGTTGTTCAACCCGGTCTTTCCTATGGAGGTATTAAATCATCAGGCATTGGAAAAGAAGCATCTCTGGAGGCAATGCTCGAGCACTTTACCCATAAAAAAACGATTATTTTTAATATGAAGTGACGAAGAAAATTGTGTCATTTCCTCAAGGATCACTCTTATTTGCGTCGTTTCTTCAGTAGCACATCCCGTGCTTGAAGCAAGAGATCTCGATGGGTGGAGTCTTTTGGGTTAATCTTGTCAAAGGCCTTTTGAATGTCTTCAGGGGTGGCCTTAAGGCTCACCTTAAGGAGTTTTGCCGCTTTTGCCTTTGTCATAGGGGCGGAAAGGGGCAGGGGAGAGCGCTTTTGTTTGACCCATGTATGGACGTCCTGTCTTAAGAGGAGGACTAAAAGAACAATGATAGCTGTGACGTGCAACAAGCGGCCTACTAAGGTCAAATAAATGCCTGCCAGCACCATAACCCCTACGAAGGTCCATTTCAGGGTTTTGATAAGAAGTTTTGTTTCTGCATGCTCAAGCTTTTGCAAGAGAAGAAGGAGAAGGATAATTCCAAAGGCCGCAAGAAAAAGTTCAGGCATGATTTTTATCGCTACTTATCATTACCTTATGCTGCAAGTCTTTCCACATGGGGAAGATTCATTCTCTGGATAAGGTTGCGTAGTTCTTGTTTTGCAGAAACGTGAGACAGGCTCATGGGCATGTTACAGTCTTCTAAATCGAGAACGGTAATTCCGGCTAGGAAGAGTTCACGGAAAATAACGCGCTCTCCAAATCCTGG
>JACPNY010000029.1 GCA_016185255.1 Pseudomonadota bacterium | reverse complement strand
TTACCCTTGTGGAGCGGCTCCACCATCTCTTTTAAAAGTCCTTGCCTTTGGGTATGCGTCGATCTGATGGGGCACTTATCAACTTAAATAAAGGAATATCAAAATGTATAAAACAAAATTTCTCCAGACATCGTTTGTAATCAGCCTCCTGGCTATATTGCTCTATCCGATAAACGTGAGCGCAGGTCCGTGTTGGTGCCACACGGAAGTAAGTGGGGCCTGTGGGACGACCATGGACCCCTCGTCCTACGCCAGTACATGCGGTTGGACGCACTGTACGCAACAAGAAACGTGGGAAGAATGTGATAAGGTTTGTGAGGCTCTGAGCCCAGGGCTAACGGGTACACTCTTAGGAAACGGAAGCTGCCCTGGGTGAGGCGGTCGGCTACCGCCCAGAAAGGTTCGGAGTGAGGCCCGCCACCAACACAGACTGCCCAATCTGGAAACCCGACGGAACGCTCAAAAACAGAGATACGACGAAACCGGTACGAGAGGATCAATCGCGACAATCGTGCGAGCTCAGCCCACGGGCGGCGAGAGCGCAGGTGAGGTGGATGTGAGATGCAATAATTATGACCCAACCCCCAAACCAGGGTATGAGACTCAGTCCACGGAACCTCGCTGATACAATGTATATTGAGGGGCAGTCTGGGGTGCATGTCCCCCCTGAACGATTCGTACGGAAAACAATTGAGAAGGTGAAGTATTAGTGCACGCCAGAAGGGGGCCCTGAATCCCTGACATGCGCAAAACGCATTTAATTTTTCCAAATTAAATAAAATTTAACATATTTTTGCTATAAATATAACTAGAACATTAGATTAATGAGAGAGGTGCGATGAAAGCCCTTTATTTTGAGACAATTACCCTTGTGGAGCGGCTCCACCATCTCTTCTTAGATGTGATCAAGATTGAGCTGGATCGCTTACGCGTCTTTGACATTAATAACGTCCAATGCTTTATTTTGTATAACGTTGGTAAAAATGAAATGACCGTGGGGGAAATTTCCAACCGAGGCTACTATTTAGGCTCCAATGTTTCCTATAACCTGAAAAAACTTGTGGAGAATGGCTATTTCATTCAAGAAAAAGCTACCCATGACAAACGTGCCAGCAAGGTACGTCTTTCAGAAAAGGGGATCAAGCTTTATGACAAATTGGATAAAATTTTTAACCAACAAGCGTCCAATCTGAAATATAATGGGGTAACGGATCAAAACTTAACCGAAACCCTAAAACTCCTCCGTAAACTTGAATCCTATTGGAATTTCATCTTTAGCCATGGATTAGTGGAGTAAAAATAAAAAACATATACAAAAAAGCTTAGCCTCTAAAGGCTAAGCTTTTTCAGTCTCGAAATGACGTGTTAGAAAGATCTCATGACAAATCCAAAGATTGAGAGACCTTACAAAAAACTCGTCTTATTTCAGCTCGACCTTAGCTCCGACAGCTTCAAGCTTTTTCTTGATTTCTTCAGCTTCAGCCTTTGGTGCTGCATCTTTCACCGTCTTAGGGGCTCCTTCAACAAGATCCTTCGCTTCTTTCAAGCCAAGTCCTGTGATGGCGCGAACTTCCTTAATAACTTCGATTTTCTTGTCGCCAGCTGATGCTAGGATAACTTCAAAATCTGTCTTTTCTTCAGAAGGCCCAGCTTCTGCAGCCATGCCAGCTACAGCCGCAACGGCAACGGGAGCCGCCGCACTGACGCCCCATTTTTCTTCAAGCATTTTAGAAAGTTCCGCCGCTTGCATAACGGTTAATTCAGAAAGTTGTTCTACAATTTTATCGAGATTTGCAGCCATGTTTAGTTACTCCTTTGTTTGTTGTAATAGGGGATGTTTATGCCTTGTTGCCATATGCAGAAAATACCCGAGCCAATTGGCCTGCAGGGGCCTGCAAAATACCCGCAACGCGTGTTGCTGGGGTTGAGATGATAGCAAGAATCTTTGCTCGCAATTCGTCCAAAGAGGGAAGCTTTGAGAGGGTCTCAATTTCTTTACTGGTTAAAACCTTGCCATCTAAAACGCCTCCAATAACTTTGAATTTTTCATTGTCATTGGCAAATTTTATGCTCACCTTTGCAGCCGCAACAGGATCTTTTGAATATGCCAGCGCTGTGGGCCCTGAAAGCAGGTCTGTCACGCCTTCATTGGGAGTCCCAGCAACAGCTAAGCGTGCTAATGTATTTTTGGCAACCTTATACTGCGCACCCGCGTCACGCATCTTACGCCTTAAGTCCGAGACTTCTGCCACTGTAAGCCCTGTTTGATGGGCAACAATAACGAGAGCTGACTCTGTAAGGCCTTGGCGCAAAGAAGAAACGAGCTGCTCTTTTTCGCTACGGTCCATGGATTACGTCTCCATTGTTTTATCTTTGGCTTGTCCAAGGGCAGCCCCTTGTAGCAACCAAAAATAGGTTACACACATAACCAGTTATTCACTGGTCCATCCCGTCCATGAAAATCGTGAGAGAAAGACAGCCCATGACTGAGCTCTCTTGAATCCGACTTTCCCATCTATGTAGGACTTGCTTTAAACCCCATAAGGGTTCCTACAGTCTTGGACAGGTTTAAAGAGTTTCCTCTTTAAATTATTTTATCTCTTCCGTAGGGGAATCCATTAAACCTACCCTTGAGTTTTCTCCAGGGTCTTTGGTCCCTATCTTCTACAGATGGTATATTTATACCCTATTCTGAACGAATGTCAAACGTTTCAATTGGCCATCTCAATAGCGACTAGATTTAATCCCTTTATGTCATCCCCACGAAGGCGGGGATCCAGAAATAAGTCACACTGTCATCCCGAATTTATTTCGGGATCTCTTTGACAAGGAGATGCTGAAATGATCCCGTCTCAAGCTCGGGACTAAAGGTTCAGCATGACAACGTTTCTCTGGATCCCCGCCTTCGCGGGGATGACAAAAGGGGGCAATCGGGATGAAAAATGTTACAAATCCCCTGCTTCAATCCTTACGGAAGGGCCCATGGTTGAGGAAAGGGAAATGTTTTTCACATAAGATCCTTTCACACCCGTGGGCTTGGCTTTCATGACCGCATCAAAGAAGGAGCGTAGGTTTTTTTCGATATTGTCTGCAGAAAAGCTTGCCTTTCCAATGCCCGCATGAACAATACCGGCTTTGTCTGCTCGATATTCCACCTGACCACCCTTAGCAGCTTTAACCGCCTCTGCCACGTCCATGGTCACGGTGCCGAGCTTAGGATTGGGCATCAAGCCACGAGGACCGAGAACACGGGCTAACTTTCCTAAAAGACCCATCATGTCAGGGGTTGCGATGCAACGATCAAAGTTGATTTCTCCGCCTTGAACTTTTTCTGCCAAATCTTCGTCTCCCACAAGGTCAGCGCCCGCTTTACGCGCTTCCTCTGCCTTAGGGCCTTTAGCAAAAACCGCAACGCGCAGGGATTTTCCTGTTCCCGCTGGAAGCAAGGTCACGCCCCGAATGTTTTGCTCAGACTTACGGGGATCAATGTTTAAATTGATCGCGATTTCAATGGTTTCATCAAACTTAGCGGTGGCGCGCTCCTTAACAATGCGAACGGCTTCCTTAACCGTACATGCTGGCAAAGCGTCAAGACCTTCATAAGCTTTTTTAATCCGTTTTCCTGCCATATCAAAGGTTCTATCCGCATATGCCGTAATAACGACAGGAATGGGCATGCCGGGTTCCATATTCTGGGTCTGGGCATTAAACGCCTTACAAAATTCCATAATGTTAAGCCCTCGTTGACCCAAAGCGGGCCCCACGGGAGGGGATGGATTTGCTTTACCTGCAGGGATCTGCAGTTTGATATATCCTACAATTTTCTTTGCCATTTGACTCCTCTTCTCTTTGAGTTTGCGGTACGATGATGGCTCATCTCCCGCCTTTTAGTGATCAGTGATCATTCCTTACAATTTCTCCACCTGAACAAAGTCCAAATCAATCGGGGTAGAGCGTCCAAAAATAGAAACAGAGACTTTAAGACGCTGCTTATCTTCATCCACCTCTTCGACGATTCCACTAAAGGTACTGAAAGGCCCTTCACTCACGCGCACTTGTTCACCAATTTCAAAGGTAATGGTGGATTTTGGTTTTTCTACCCCTTCTTGCACTTGCGCTAAAATTCTATCCACTTCCCCTTGGCTAACGGGAACGGGTTTTCCACGAGCGCCTAAAAAGCCAGACACTTTCGGGGTATGACGAACCAAATGCCAGACTTCATCCGTCAATTGCATTTTCATCAGGATGTACCCTGGGAAAAACTGCCTTTCAGAGGTAACCTTGGCCCCTTTTTTGATTTCTACAACTTCTTCGGTTGGCACCAGAATCATCTCGATTTGATCGGAAAGGCCCTTCTTATCAGCTTGCTCCCGCACATGTTCTGCAACCTTTTTCTCAAAGCCTGAATAAACGTTTACAACGTACCAACGGAAATTCTCTGTCATTCTCTTTTAAGCCCCTATGCCCAAAATTAAGGAAACTCCCCAGGAGAGAATCCGATCGATAACCAAAAAAAACACAGCGCAAATAAACACCATCACAAACACCATAATGGTGGTGACGATGGTTTCTTTGCGTGTTGGCCAGGTGACTTTGCTCATTTCCTGGCGCACTTGGCGCATAAATTCAAGGGGCGATGTTTTTGCCATGATCCTTTTCCAAATTAAGTTTACCCTTTCTTAGCAGGGTTGGCGAAAAAATACAAATATCTTCTGATGAGGCAAGAAGATTTAACGTGTCATACTCCTTGTGTCTGTTCTTGCTGCCGTACCGATCCCATACTTTTTTTCAAGAACTTGTTTCTTAACCAGGAACGACAAGGTATTTCAACTACTCGATAAGACCCAACCGAGAAGACCATACACAAAACTAGAAGAAGGACAAAACGTATCAATTGAATGTATATGCTTTGAGATGGATCAGAGAACGCCAGAGCAAATAAAAGTGAATGCAAAAGATACAAAGAATAACTCGCATCCCCCAATGTAAGGATTACTGGGCGTGTAAGAAAAAAAACAAGGCTTGTTTTATAACGTGCACAACAAAAAATAATACCTGTTAACCCAGGGACAAGACCCCAGCTCCAGTGCGAAAATTTGATGAACTCATGAAGAAATCCATAATTTTTCTTTGTGAACATTAATGCATACATAACAAAAACATACACCAAAGACAGAATTAACATAAAACAACCAAACTTATACTCTCTTTTTGAAACTGGAATTTCTTTTACACTCATGAAGATAGCTGCTGCACAACTACCCACAAGAAATACAAAGATCTCAGAATAAGGAGAAAAATAAACGAGCCATCTAATAAAAGAATCTTGACGTGAACTATACCAATCTGCTGTCGTTCCATACGTAGCTATAGCGGCGTCGTTAATGATATTTAAATTTACAAACACACACAAAGTGAGAATAGCATATGTTAACAGAGCGCCTAGACCCAACAACAAGTAGCCTCGAACTGAATTCAAACGAGAGAGAAAAAAAAATACAATAGGATAGAATGCATATAAGAAAAACTCTGTACTAATCGACCAAGAAATTGGAAACAATTGATACATAAGAGTGTTAGTGCCATCCGGTATTGTATAAAACCAAGTTTGAGTTAACGTTATGTAATATGGAATTATTTTAAAATATATACTTGCTTCTTTTGAATGAGAACAAAATATCACAAAAACAAGACAAAAAATATAAAGTGGATAAAGACGTGAAAACCGCGCAATTGCGAAATTCCTCCAGCCCAACATACCATCTGTGGAAATTTGTCCAGAATACGTATAATGAATAACAAAACCACTCAGCACAAAAAAAAGCGGCATTCCTATCCTAGCCGCTGACTGTACATAGTTGTACCAAGCCGGATGAATTGAAAGGTCTAAATAAACTGCTCCTCCGCCTGCAAACATAGGCGAAGCGTGCGCTATAAGGACACAAAACGCAGCAACAAATCGCAGTCCTGTAAGAGATTGAATATACGAGTTTTCCTGATTCACTAGTACATACTTTTTTCCAAATTAAGGTACCCTTTCTTAGCAGGGTTGTCAAAAAACTACAAATATTCTTCTGAGGGGGGTAAGAAATGTAGGAGATTCTGTCGGTTGAAGTTACCCGAGACATGAACAAGATTAATCTTCAGATTCATGGATATATATCATATTACTATTTTTCTTTCATAAGCTTTTCCAAGCTATTGAAAGGCACAATATGATCGCCTTCATGTTCAATAAGACTCACTGACAGGGATGATCCTTTGGCTTTGTTGAAAAAAGTGTGAGCAGACTCATAGATTACCTCCAACTTTCCAACAATCAACGTGATGGTGTTAGGCGTTGAGGTTGAATTAAATGACCCCGCCGCCCCTATAGAAATGATGGGATGGTAAAGCTCTCTCATTTGAGCAAGGGAATTGAGAAAGAAGCCTCCATTGGAAAATCCTATAAATCCGCAGATGTCTTCATGGCTTACGGCGCTCAAAATTTTGTCATAGGTTTCGAGGGTTTGCTCGTCCGTATAATGAATCCAGCAAAGTTTATTGCCCGCCCTTTCACACCTCTCAAAAGGATGAAGCGCCAAAAAGCGGATATTCAATTTTTTGCCCAGCTGATCAAGCCCTTGCCTATTCTCAATCTCTTGTTCTGAATTGATCGTCTCGGTCAAGCCACACAGATAAACCCAAGTTTTTGAGGAAGACGGATCTCCCAATTCTAAGATAGCTCCTGGTTCAGAAAATCCAGCTGTCACCACAAGGATCATAAACAGCACTCCCCTCTTCAAAACAGTTATCATGCTTTCTCTCTCTAAAACCAACTAGCAGCGGTTTACTCAGTCCTTGTTTTGGGGCTCGCAATCATCAAATTTGCCTGCACACGTCCGCACCCATAGCCGAAACAAAAGGTCAATGGAGGGATATCTGTCGTCTCCTCAAAGCGTTTTTTAAGGTCATCTTGCTGAAAACACCTGAATTCTGCACCATAAGGGGCAGAATACTGGCCAAAGAGCCGAATATCATGCCCATTCAGGTCTTTTAAGGGAACCCCTGTATCATCTTGAACCAAAACAGAGAAAGCGCTCAAGATATGCTCTTTTAAGGTTGAAAACATCTTATGGTGCAAGGAATATGAGCTGGATTTTATCAAGCAAGCATCGGATACACCGTGCGTCTTTAAAAAGGCGACCACGCTTTCTGCGTTATCAACAAGATTTCTTCTCAAGTAATAGACGACTCGTTTTTGGCCCTCCCATTCAAAGGAGATGCTTACCGTATGGGGATCGATCATTGTATCCTCAAGTATTTCCCCCCCTAAGAGTAAAATTTGCAAGGCAAGGGCCGCTCGAACACCGGTTTTCTGATTAAAAGCTTTGCTCATGGAAGAGGTTACAAAAAAACCTCGCTTCAGAAGAGAATCCAGCTTTTCAAACACAGCATCTTGTGTCTTTTGAGAAAGAGCATCCCCAGGAAACTCTAAGCCAACCAAGACATAGGTCTTGGCATCAGGAAAGAGGAGGAGAGGGTGTAGAAGATCAGGCCCCCCGAACGGATAGAAAACAGTCTCGGCTTTAGGCATATGTTCTTTTTGGAAACTCTGGAGTTTTGCGCCAATGAACCTCGTAAATTTCTGAAAACGATGAGACTTTTGAAAGGGCTCAGCCGTTAGAGCACATCCTTCAGGCTCAGCCAAACACAAGGTAGCCGAGAAGAGCAGAATAGTAAAAAAATGGAGCATTTGTTCAAATTCCTGCAGATATAAAAGGGTTAGCAAAAACTATTTGAGAGTTTTTTGTCAGTCAATAGATGGCTTTTATTCATAATCTACGAGAGAAAAACAAACAACATGAATGATGATGCTCTTAGCAACAGAGACAGAGTATTTGAGATAAGTTTTTGAAAAATTAACAAAGCGGCCAGAGTGAAGGATTTCATTCACAACAGACATTCCTCGTCATAACGACAGAGGCCTTGCGTTGGAACATACAATAGAGTCAAACAACAAGAACGTTCGTTACTCTTATTTCTTTTTGGTTTTGTCTTTCTCTTGTTCTGGCTTACCCACAAGCTTATCGACCTTCTTGGCTTCCCAATCAGGGTCTGCAAAAGGAAGAACGCCTCGGAGAAAGGCTAAATTACCTGCCTTAATAAATTTATAAATAATATAAAGTCCTCCCCAAAAATATATGTATTTGGGCCAAAAGTTGGTTCCATGATCATAAACAAACCATATCCCTGTAAATACGAGAGATAGAAAGATATAGACAATAAGGTCCAGATAAAATTCCTTTTGTCTTTTTACATAGCTTTGAGCGTCTTCTCTTTTCATTTTAGCCTCCTTAATATTAGGTCCCCTTATTGTGCCGGTGGTGGAACGATAAGTTCGATAGTCTCCTCCACTATTTCTCCTGGCATCGGCGACTTACCTCCAGAAGGCTGTGGCGCTTTTTTGAGCGGCATGGGCTTATGACGGGGCGTTTGAGTCTGCATTTTCTTCTCCAGACTCGTCGAAAGAATAGCCTTCTTCAGATTTTTAACTTTCTTATGACGTAAGAAGACTTTCATCTCTGGCGTTATAACAGCCCAATAGAAGTTAGCTCCCTCTAGGTTCGCTCCCTCAAAAGAAACCCCTGTAAGGTCAGCCTTCTCAAAGTTGGCTCCTTGGAGATTAGCTTTGTCGAGGTGAGCGTTGACAAGAGTTGCACGTTCAAAATTAGCTTCCTGAGCGTTAGCTCCGACAAGGGTTGCCTCCTTAAGGTCAGCCCGTTCAAAATTAGCTAAATGGAGATTAGCATCGGTTAAATTAGCTTTTATAAGACTTACGCGCTCAAGGTCAGCCTTTTCAAGATTGGCCTTAGTCAAGTTAGCTTCAGCAAGGTTAGCGCTTGTCACATCATACCCAGCTAAATTTGCTCCCGTTAAATCGCATTTAACACATTGCCCATAGGTACATTTTGGTTTTAGATTTTCCAAAGACGGTGCCGCATTAACTGTGTTAGCAATGACGATGGTGCTGAGTCCTACTAAGAGCCTTATCATTCTGGTGTCTCCCTTATATTTTTTATCTTATTTGTTTATTGTCCTGCAGGGGATGCGCATTTAGCCACACAAGCTTCTGCACAAGCCTTGTGCTGATGAGCACAGTTTTCTAGACACGCTCCGTCTGTGGGTGAGCAAGAAGCAGCGCATTGTTCAAGAGTGGATTGACAGCCTGTTGCACCTTGGCTGCATTCATTAAAGCAAGCCTGACATTTATCATCACATTTTCTTTCGCATCCAGCAAGGACAAGAGTGGAAAATAATGACAAAACAGAGAGTACGTAAAAGTTATTCTTCATAGAAGTTTCCTTTTTAGTGTTTTACTGAAGCTATCATACAAAGGTTAATGAATGATTAATGGGGATAACACTTAGTGAGGATGAAGCAACCCAGTTTACATAACGCATGTCCGCAGGACATGCAGCCTTTTTTACCCGCACAAATCCAACACTTCTCTAGCAAATTAAAAAGATGCATTCCTGTGGAATAAGTTCTTTTTTCTGGGTTGCTTCGCTCGCAATGACGAAACCTTGGCAGGAGTGGAGGGACTCGAACCCCCAACCCCCGGTTTTGGAGACCGGTGCTCTAGCCAGTTGAGCTACACTCCTATATCGGTGTAGCAGTGGTCAGTGGAGCAGGAGCCAGAAAGTTTCTGAATACTGCTATACTGTTACACTGCATCACTGATTTCTTACTTCAAAATTTTCGCTACAACGCCCGCACCAACGGTTCGGCCGCCTTCACGAATCG
>JACPNY010000073.1 GCA_016185255.1 Pseudomonadota bacterium | reverse complement strand
TTCCGTTAAGTCATGCTGGCTAACACAGCGTGCAGCCGACAAGTGGGAGTCGCCGCCATTTTCAGGCAGTTTTCTGGCTTCGGGTTTTCCTGCTCCCAGGCGGAGTCCAGTCCCGCCCACTTGCGGCTAACGCGGGCCGTTAGGTGGCTGTCTTGCTATAATTTTGTATTCTTTTTACCTCTTGTGCATAGTGGTATACTCAGATCAAGTGTTCTAAAATCCATTCAAACGATGAGGTATTTTTATGGCTGGCAAAGGAACTGCGCCCAAAAGCGGTGATGAATTAAAAAACAAAGTTGCCGATTTAGCCCGAAGTCTTGGGCTTAAGGTTGATACCGAAGTTACTGCGGCTCGTCGTTTATGGGGAGCAAAGCGGCACATTGATGTTGTTATTACTCAGGAAAAGACGGGGAAAAATCTTGGTATTGAGTGTAAATTTCAAAGTGGTAGCGGTTCTGCTGAAGAAAAAATTCCTGCGACTGTTTCCGATATTGCATCCTGGCCAATTCCTGGAATTGTTGTAATTGATGGTGAAGGCTTCTCCAGCAACATGCAAGGCTATTTGATGTCCACTGGTAAAGTAGTTTGGTTCGATGATCTGAGCGCATGGTTAAAACTTTACTTTGCACTATAAAGGTAACTTCTGATGAATAACAATTCGCTTCCTCGTCCGTTTATAAAATGGGCTGGTGGTAAAACTCAATTAGTAGATGAGTTAGTTAATCGCCTACCAGTCGAGTTTAATAATTACCACGAACCATTTTTAGGGGGAGGGGCTTTCTTCTTTAATTTGTATCGAGAAGGAAAAATTAAACACGCACGCATTTCTGATCTAAATTCAGAATTGATAGATGTTTATTGCGCCATCCGCAATAAACGAACCGCTGTTATTAAAGAGTTGTTGAAATATCCACATGATGAAGAATTTTATTACCAACTGCGTTCCAAAAATCCATCGGAGTTAAGTTTGCCTGTTAGAGCCGCAAGAATGATTTACATGAATAAAACAGGATATAACGGCTTGTATCGGGTTAACAAAAGTGGCGGATTCAATGTTCCCTTTGGTAGATATAAAAATCCGAAGTATTTGGATAAAGAGAATTTGCAAGCCGTAAGTTCAGCCTTGCAAAAAGTTGATATTCACAACGCATCTTTTGAAACAGTTTTGGATTATGCAAATGAAGGCGATTTAGTTTATTTTGATCCTCCATATGTTCCAGTTTCACAAACTTCCAACTTTACATCTTATCAAGCCGATGGATTTTCAATAAACGATCAACGCAGATTAAGAGATATTTGTATTGAATTAACTAGACGAAACGTTTATATTATTTTATCCAATTCTGACACGCAAACAGTTCGTGATTTATTTTCGTCATACACATTTGAAATAAACGAAGTTTTAGCCAATCGTGCTATTAACTGTAATGGCAATCGGCGGGGCAAGATGACAGAATTGATTGTTACAAATTATCCAACTGAAAGAGCAATACAGTTGCAGTTGTTGGAACGCCGCCCGTTTTTCACTGTTGCCGTTCCATAAAAACGCCACCTAACAAAGCGTGCACCTGACGTGTGGGATTCTGCGGCATTTTCAAGCATTTTTCTAGCCTCAGCATTTTCCTGCTCCCAAATAGAATCCACGCCCGCCCACACGCAGGTAACGCAAACCGTTAGGCTGCTTGCTTCGTAAACACTCAATAGGTCGGAAAATCTTATGTTCGCTCCATCAGCAAACTATTACGACATCATTTACGAGACAATGGGTAAAAACTACGAACTCGAATCTAGTCGCCTTTTGTCTTTCGTGCAAAAATACAAAAGTGGTTCATGCAAAACCTTACTCGATGTTGCTTGCGGAACTGGTGAACACCTAAAATATCTCCAAAAAGATTTTTCAGTTGAAGGGCTTGACCTTGACGAAGAACTTCTAAAGAGTGTTTCTCAAAAACTACCAGATATTCCAGTACATCATGCCAATATGCTTGATTTCAATTTAGAGCGCAAATATGATGTAGTTGCTTGTCTGTTCAGTTCAATAGGCTATGCTGTTACAAAGAAAAATCTATTCTTGGCTATAAGTAACATGCAAAAGCACACGTCAGCAAGCGGCTTATTATTTGTAGAGCCTTGGTTTAGCCCAGAGCAATTTCATTCAGGCGCAGTACATGCCGCGTTCGTCAATCAACCAAAACTCAAAATAGCACGAATGAATGTAAGCGAAGTAATTGACGGTAAAATATCAGTATTAGATTTTCAATACTTAATTGCAACACAAGAAGGCGTAAAGCACTTTTCAGAACGTCACGAATTAGGTTTATTCACTTACGAAGAATATTTAGCGGCTTTTCAAGAATGTGGAATGAAAGTAATGTATGATGAAGAAGGTTTAGATGGGCGCGGTCTTTATATAGGCATAAACCCTTCTTAACCAAAACGCAGCCTAACAAAGCGTGCAGCCGACAAGTGGGAGTCGCCGCGGTTTTCAGGCAGTTCCCTGGCTTCGGGTTTTTTCTGCTCTCGAACAGTATCCCAGCCCGCCCACTTGCGGCTAACGCAAACCGTTGGGCGCTGGCGTCAGGTTAACTCAATGAAAATTATATGATTGGCGAAATAGCAAAGTGGCTTCTAATAGTTATAGGCGGGCTTGTTGGATTCACCATCCTTTATATTATCGGTTGGCAAATCGCCGCATCTGTCGCACCTGACGCAGTAGAAAAATACAATCTACATTTCGTCATTAAGGATATAAGAAAGTATTTTGGTTTTTTGTTTGGCAAAGGTTATACAATTAGCAACACGCACTATTCTTATGAGCATTTTGGAAATTGGATTGTTACCTTAGAATCGCAGAAATGCAAAATTCATTTAGTCCAAGATAGACTTGAATTGCTTGTTTCATTTTCCCCTGGAAAGGCAGATACAAAAGTCGAATTTGGACTAGGCGCAATGATTTATTTTGTAACCAAAGGTCATAAGATGATTGGCTTCTTTGAAGGAAATCATTCATGGGGCAAAAAGAAACAATTTGAACGCATGGCAAATTTGCTCAAAGAGTATCACGACCAAATCGTCCCTTACCTTGATAACGAAAATCCTTGGGAGAGTGCCTTTGGAAAACACAAGGATGAGTTAATGTCTGTGCAGAAAAAATATAATGATGTGTTGATGGCAGATTATCGCCAAAAGCATACGAGAAAATGAATACGTCTTGCAAAATGCGCCCAACAAAGCGTGCAGCGGACAGGTGGGAGTCTGCGCGATTTATAAGCATTTTTCCCAGCTTCGGCATTTTTCTGCCCTCGGGCAGAATCCACGCCCGCCCACCCGCCGCTAACGCAAACCGTTAGGCAACCCGTCTTGCACAACAAAGCCTCTTCTTTGGTTAGCGCTTGGGTTTGTGATTGGGTTTTGAAAAGCAAGTTCGTTTTTTACTGGCGGCTTTCTTTTGCAAGTCTTGCGCTCTTTTTCATTGTGTCAGGTCTGGTTTTCAATTGGCGTTTGGGTAAGGTTTTGTCGCCGCTCGCTGTGTTGTTTTTTATGTCTGCGAGTCTTGCTGGCAGTGGCGCGCTGATGATTATTCGGCTTGTCTTTTGGTTGTGTCACTTGGTTGTCGAGCTGGTGGTTGAGCCTGTCGAAACCCTGTCGAGACATCGGCTTTGTTTCATTTCTTCGGTGGTTGTTGAGCCTGTCGAAACACTTTGTTCGCGGTTGGTTGTGTAGGTTATACAAGTTGGCTCGTTTTTTTCTAGCAGTGTTTCAGGTCAATTGTGTTTGTCCAAGTGTGGCGGTTTCGTTGACGGAAGATTTTGTTTGGCTGGTTGGGTTGGTTTCGTTCTTCGGCAAGGCTCACGGTTAACACAGGCTTTTGATTATCTCGAGACACAAGTCAGATTATTTGTAATTGCGAAAAATTCAGTTGTGTGTAAAAATTTCATCAAGTTGGCGGTGGCGTCTTTTTTCAATCAGCGAGTCTTGCGTTCCGTGAGGTTGCCTAACAAAGCGTGCAGCCGACAAGTGGGAGTCGCCGCGGTTTTCAGGCATTTTTCTGGCTTCGGGTTTTTTCTGCTCTCGAACAGAATCCACGCCCGCCCACTTGCGGCTAACGCAAACCGTTAGCCCGCATGTTATTTCTTTCAGCAGGTTTGCTGGCAAAAGAATGAAGCCTTCAAGTCCGTCTCATTTCGTCTTGCCTGCACTGTAAGTTTGCCCGCAACAAGTCCGCTTCATTTCCACAGTTCTAATTCGGGTTT
>JACPNY010000071.1 GCA_016185255.1 Pseudomonadota bacterium | reverse complement strand
TATACGAAGCGCACCTCTCTTTTCGAACAAATGGCCACAACTCTTGACCTGATTGAGAGAACCCATCAAGTCGAAGCTAAGTTGCAGAATATGTTTATCTCCCAGCAACAAGGTACCACAACGGGGGGAAACTAAAATGGAACATGTGATCACAACCTATGGAGGAGGGGAGCTCTTCAAGCTTGTTTTTGATGGAATTGCTGCTTTATTTAAAACAGACTCTACAGGCGTTTTAACGCCTCTCATAAGAGTTGGGCTTACGATAGGGTCTTTCTACGTTATTATCCTTATGCTCTATCGAGATCAATTAATAGAAGGAGTAAAGTGGTTCTTATGGGTGGTCATTGCCACAAACCTTCTCTTTTTGCCAAAGACCACGGTCTTTATTCATGATCCTCTCGCGAATACAAAAAACAAAGTTGATAATGTTCCCTGGGCATTGGGAGCCTTTGCAGGCCTTGTCAGTTATGTAGGAAAAACAGTTACAGAAACGTTCGAATCTGTCTTCTCCCTCCCTAACTATCTACCCTATCACAAAACAGGAACCGTGTTTGCCTCATCCCTCATGAGCCAAGTAGGAAAGTTTCGGATCGTGGATCCGGTTTTTAAAGGAAACATGGAGCGCTTTGTGAATCAATGTGTCGTCTATGATGCAATGATTGGACATAAATATACCCTTTCTCATCTTCAAAACACGCCAGATATCTGGGAACTTGTTAAAAGTAAAGCTTCTCCTGTTTTAGGTTTTCTCTATCAAGACGAAAGCTCTCCCGGAGCTGTTGTAACATGCAAAGAAGGGGCTCAGAAGCTTGAGAAGTTATGGGCGGATGAGCTTATGCGAGCGACTTCTATTTATGGAACACGTGTTCAAGATCGTTCTATGAATGAGATGGCCTTTTATACAGGTGTTTTGGAGAGCGCTCGACTTCTTTCAGATGGCAAATATATCTCAGATCAAGCGAGAACGATTCTGCGCCAAGAGATGATGATTAATGCCATTGAAGCAGGTTCTAACAACAAGCTTTCAGAACTTGGGGTTGCTGCTAACTATGCAGCAACCAAGGCTCTTTTACAGCAACGTTCAGCTTATGCGATTGCGGGAGAAATTGCAGCTCGAACCCTTCCTTTGTTTAAAAATGTCATTGAAGCCTTGAGCTATGCTCTTTTTATCTTTATCGTTGTGCTTGCTCTTCTGCCCAATGGGCACAAGGTCCTTACGACATACTTTGGCATTCTTCTTTGGACGCAGCTGTGGGCACCCCTGTATGCGGTATTAAACCTGGTAATGACTCTCTATGGCAGGAAGGAGTCTGTAGCTCAGGGATTGGGTAAGGGTCTCACTCTTTTAAATTCATCAGCGATCATTAATGCCAATATGGATATGACAACCTTAGCAGCCTGGCTTTCTGTGAGCATTCCCTTTATTTCCTATGGGATCCTCAAACAAGGGGCAGGCGCTTTTGTTGGGCTCGCCCAACATTTAGGATCAGCCATGCAAGCCGCTTCAAGTGGTGCTGCTGCAGAGACTGTCTCAGGAAACATCAGCCTTGGGAATATCTCAATGGGAACACAAGCCTATCAGAACACCTCAGCTTTCCAGCACAATACAAGTCCTAGCCATAATTCATCTCAATTCACCACCATGGGGTTGGACGGCATAGAAACAGCGACTCACGCAACAGGTTCACAGACATTTACAGATCATGGAGTCTCCCAGGGGTCTGTACAGGAAATGGCGACATATAATGAAAGCGTTGAAATGCAACAACGGCTGAGCCATGCAGAAAACTTCGCAAACTCCAAGAGTATGGCTGCAGGCAAACAAATGGAGTCTGCGTATCAGCAGACGGCAAACTTCATGAATCATGTGGGGAGTGATGTGTTTGCAGGAGAAAATTACAACAAATCACTTACATCATCTGAAAGTAAGGCTCTGCAGGAGCATAAAAACTTAATAGATGACATAAAAAGTAGTGGGCATTTTACGGAAGCCCAGGCGGTTGAAGCAGCTATTTACGCAAAGGGCGGCATTGAAGTTATGGGGACGGGTGCTGGAATCAGTGGGAACTTCTCAAGCAATGCCGCACGTCAAAAAGCCATTGAGACCGCACAATCCTTCGCCAAGACAAAGGGCTATACAGAAAGCCTCGATAAGGTGCTTTCTGCAGCTAAAGCAGTTTCAGAAGGACAAAATGATACCAAAGGAACATCACTTGCGGAGGGAGCTATGGCAAGCTTCAATGAAGCCCGTCATATGAGAGAAGAAGCCACTCTTGCTCACTCAAAGGTAGATGAAATATCGAATTCCTTTTCATCTACTCAAAGTACAGGAATACAGGAGCAAAGAAACATCACGCAAGAGATCCTCGATTACATTGCAGAACAACCTGCTCCTAGTTCTCCTGATGGCAACAAAGGAGGCTCAATTGGAGCAAGAGGAGCTCTTGCCATTCAACAACAGGGAGGGGAAGAGTACCAGGCCTACAAACGAGGCTTCCAAGGAGCAAACCCTCAATACTCTGTTGCAGGGATTAATGTTGGACAAGAACAAGAGAAGTTGGAAACGCAGTTTGAGAGTACAGGCTCATCACTGGGTAGAGAAAGCACCATTCGTGATCACTATTCTCACAACGCAGGAACGATCCATGGAAAAGGGGATAATGCAAGTCTTGAACTGGAAGGGCCCTCTCCCACTGCGAATGCCAATCTAAGCGCTTCCATGGAGTGGCAAAATGGAGAACGGCTCCTTGAAGGAGCAATTGAGCAGAAGAATCAAGAAGGTTCAACAAGTAGGGTCACTGAAGCAGAAATAAATATTTCCGAGCAAAAAGCTTTAACCCCTTTGGATTCTCATGAAGGATTACAGAGAAAGGCTTCATCTTCTTATACTTCCTTAAAAGAGGAGGTGGAGGAGCGGATGACACAACAAAACGATAAATTTGGGAAAGGAATTAAAACTATTGGTGATGAACACGAACGTCTCACCATGAAAAAGGCCTCTGCTGATAGTAAGACTTTATTAGGATCTTCTTTGGTGGGAGCGGATCAGAGTTTTAAGAGAGGGGTTGGAATAGATGAAGAAAAAATAATGGAAAGATTGAAAAAGAATACCTCCTCTAATCTCGTTCCTTCTGAAAAAATAAAGCAGTAGAAAGCAAAAAACCTTGAAAATGCAAATCATATGACTTTATTTAAAACTATCACGCAAGGGGGACAAGTTAACCTCCACCAGCTGCACATGCTCAAGCAAGTGCTTATGGCAGGCGTTTTAGTGGCACTTGTAGGGGGAGGGAGTTATTTTGCATGGAATATGTCTGTGCTTCCCTCAACTGATTGGAGGCAAGCCTATGAGAGATATTGGGCAAGGTTTATGCTGGCTACAACTTCTGATGAAAAGCACCGTGAGCTCACTCAATTGTACGTCCCCCCTGAGAGAGTGGCCAATGAGGCACTCCCACCTCAAGGAATTTCGCCTAAAAGAAGAGCTTATCAAAGAAGTGTTCTCAGTGTTCTGAAAGACCCTCTCATTTTGCGCGCAACGAGAAGGGTTGAGAAGTTTGCTGAGACAACAGCCTACGAAAGCCTTGCAGTAGGGGCGGCGGCTTTACTGGTTATTTTAGGTGTCTGGTTTGTAATCGGTCGTGGTCAACGACTCGCAAAGCACGAGCGTGGCAATACACTTGTTTCAGGAAAAATTCTTGCACGTATCATTAGGAAGAGAAAAAAGGCTTCTGATCTTAGGATGGGGAAGTTACCCCTTCTTAAGGGGAAAGAAACCTCTCACATTCTTATTACAGGAACGACAGGGTCGGGTAAGACTAATAGCTTTCATATCCTCCTTCCTCAAATTAGAAAAAGAAGGAACAGAGCCATTATCGTGGATGTGACAGGGGATTATGTTTCCAGGTACTATAATGCCAAAACAGATCTTATTCTTAACCCTTTAGATATGAGATCTTTAAACTGGCATCCATGGGCGGATTGTCACCTGGATTCTCATTACGATGTGTTAGCGGATGCTTTCATTCAACCAAAAGGAGAAGAACGAGACCCCTTCTGGAACGCGGCCAGTCGTTTGGTTTTTAAGACAGCGCTCAGAAAATATGCGGCGCATGGAAACTATGACATAGAAAAGTTATATGCTTTTTTTGCGTGCGAGTCAGATAAAGAGTTTGCCGACTTCTTTGTAGGAACGGAAGCTGCGACGGAATGTTCAACAAAAAATGAGAAAACAAGCCTTTCTATCCGAAGTGTGCTTAAATCTCACATTGAAGTGTTGCGTCAGCTAGATACTATCAAAAGGGATCCTGAAAGGAATACCTTTCTCAAAGAAGAGAGTATTAACCCAGCTTATCTTAAAGAAGAACCCTGTGAAATTAATAAAGGGAACCAAAGAGAGAAACTGTTTTCCATCAGAGATTGGGTAATGGATGAGAAACAACAAGGGTGGCTCTTTATTACAGCACGCGCAGATCAAAGAAAGACTTTGAGGCCTTTAATTTCCGCATGGATCGATATAGCTTGGAATGCTCTTATGATTATGCCTGAGAATGATAAAAGACGTTTATGGTTTGTGATGGATGAGCTTGCGGCTCTACAAGAGCTACCCAGTCTTCAAATGGGGCTGGCAGAAGGTCGAAAGTACGGAGGCTGTCTACTTGCAGGGTTCCAAAGTAAGCCTCAGCTAGAAGAGATCTATGGAAGAAACGCAGTAGAATCTATGTTCAACTTGTTCAACACCAAGATATTCTTTCGGTGTTTGGAGCCCCCCACCCAGGAGTGGATCTCAAAGGTACTGGGCGATAAGGAAGAAGCGGAGGCAACAGAAAACATCTCTTTTGGAGCCAATAGCATGAGAGATGGAGTATCGTTAGGGAGGCACACCCGACAAACGCCTCTTGTGCTTCCCTCAGAGCTTGCTCTCTTAGAGGACCTTGAATGCTACGTTAAATATCCTGGAATGCTGCCTTCCGCTAAACTGAAAATTACTTACCAACCTTCATCTGTGATCAACGCGATCTCGTTCTTTCTCAAGCCTGAGAAACAGCGCTTGTATGGAGACAACAAGGTAGAAAACCTATTGGAAGACGTTCAGGATGAAGAGACAAGCAAAACCATAAAAGAACTCCAAGGTTAGAGAGCTTGCGCCTGTGAATTTAATAATTGAGCAAGATCTTGTTGAGTTTTCTGAAGTTCATTTGCACAAAGTCTGCACAAAAGATCCCATTGATGGTTTTCGCTTTCGGCAGTAAGAGATGGATTGTTGCGTGCTGGCAATGTATGATGAGCACCCACTAAATTAGCGTAAGACGCTGCTATTGTAGGGAATGACAAAGGGTTTTTTGCTTGCGATACATAGCCGGTATATCTACTACGCTTAGAGTTGCAGATGCTTAAAGTAGATGTAAGAGTATCGAGCTTATCTTGAATATTTTCCTGAGAAAGTTTTCGATTGGAGTAGTTTTCAACTGTGTACATAAGATCGGCATACAGCTCTTGTCGTTCATTGACGGACTGTTTAGTTATGTCCATGAACTTAACGATTAGTCGAAGGTTAGAAAGAACGTTCTGCTGATCATAGGGTAGCCCGCTTGTGTCGGGCCCCGTCGCTCTTGAAAATAGAACATAGCCGAGTACCAGTACAATGATACTGCCACCCACAATGAAGCGCCCCCATTCCTGAATCGCTTTTGCCCATACGATTGCTTTAGTCGGGGCTATATAATCTTGCTTGAAAATGTCGACAATTTCTTTCAAAGAGTCTTGTTTTTTTGAAGTACTCATTATTGTTTAATTTTCCCTATAGTTTTTTATTTTACTACTTCCTAAAAGTAGCATCAAGCAATGAAATCTAATAATTTTATAAAGCTTCAGGCCAAGGCATTGAAGCATGAAGAACTCTTAATATTTCTAGTTTTTCTCCTTTTACTCGATAAGGAATGATATAGGGAGTTCCTCCTATTATAAGCTCTCGTGTATGAGGGACTCTTCCTGGTCTCCCTATTCCAGGTTGGTGTTCTAAAAGATCAATAGCTTCGTAAATACGCTTGGCAACTTTAGTAGCAGCCTGCGGTTTATCTTGTTTAATATAGTCGTGAAGCTTATGAAGATCTAAGACTGCTTCCTCTAGCCACCTTATTTGCATTTTGGAGACGTACTTGTTGCAGATGAACCCCAGCTCTTGAGCCAAGTTTTCACTTCCCCATGGTCAGCAAATTTTGCCTCTCCAGCATCTGCTGTTTCAAGGGCGTGGTGAATAGCTTGGACTTGCCAAGATTCTTCTTTTACGTACCTCTTTAAAGCCTCTTCAGCTATGAAAGAGCGGGTTCTGCCCTCAGCTAGGGCAAGCTGATCAAGTTGTTGCATTAATTCAGGAGCTACTCGAACACTAAGAGTTGAAGATGATTCATGAAGACGAGCCATGAGGTTTTCCTTTTGTATATTGTGCATACTTTATATTTTTAGCATACAACAAAATCAATACTACTTCAACCATTTTTATAAGTTTTGTAAGCGCAATTTGGGGTCCCTCGCCTGGAAGGGGAGAAATGACACTCTAAGGATTTTTCCTGTTTCTTTTAACGATGTCTGTCACGGCATTTTTATTGATGCCAAGCTCTCGAGCTCTCCAACGATAGCTTTTTCCGGCTTCTACAGCTTCGAGCACTTTGGGAGCGAGTCTGTTTGATTTTAATCGTTGTCCGGGTTGACGGCCAAGGTTTTTCCCTCGTGTCCTAGCGGCTCCAAGCCCGGAGTTCACCCGTTCGTTCAGAAGGTCACGCTCGAATTGAGAGATTCCTGCCAGCATGGTTAGC